>JBDSQB010000007.1 GCA_039930045.1 Chthoniobacterales bacterium
ACGAGCCGGGCGAAAAGCGCACCATCTCCCCGGACGAACCCTTCGTCCAAATCCTCGACCCGGCCACCGGCACCGCCACCTTCCTCGTCGAAGTCATCGCCGTCATCCACCGCACCCTCGCGGCGAAGTGGAAGCAGCAGCGCCTCACCGACGCCCAGCTGCGCGCCGCGTGGAACGACTACGTCCCGCAGCACCTCCTCCCGCGCCTCCACGCCTTCGAGCTGATGATGGCCCCCTACGCCATCGCCCACATGAAAATCGGCCTCAAGCTCGCCGAGACCGGCTACCGCTTTGGCACTGAGGAACGCGCCCGCATCTACCTCACCAACGCGCTGGAACCGTGGGTGAAACAGCTCCCGCTCATTGGCTTCGACGCCCTCGCCCACGAAGCCGCCGCCGTGAACGAAATTAAACGGCACAAGCGCTTCACCGTCGTCATCGGCAACCCACCGTATGCGGGTGTCTCTTCGAACATGTCTGAGACTGCGCAGCGAATGGTGGACGCATACAGAAAGGTGGACGGCGCTGCGCTAAACGAACGCAAACTTTGGCTCCAGGACGACTACGTTAAATTCATCCGCAAAGCGCAGGCCACCATCGACAACGCTGGTGTTGGAGTCTTTGGCTACATCACGAATCATGGCTATCTCGATAACCCGACCTTCCGAGGGATGCGGCAGAGCCTCATGGCGACATTCTCTCGCCTTCGGGTGCTCGATCTTCACGGCAACGCGAACAAGCGCGAACAGCCGCCCGATGGCATTGACGACAAGAACGTCTTCGACATTCGGCAAGGCGTCGCTATCTGCCTTGCAACGCGCGGCGGCGGTTTACCCGCTGTCGAACATACGGACGTGTGGGGGTCGCAACAATCGAAGTATGACTGGTTCGACCAACATCGGGTCACCACTACCAATTTTGCGGAGTTAACACCTGACGCTCCGTTTTATTTCTTTGAGCCCCAAAACACTGACTGTCGCGCTGAATACGACGCAGGATTCAAGCTTACTGAGGCGATGCCTTGCTTCGGCCTCGGTTTTCAAAGCTCGCGCGATCACCTTGTTGTGGCCTTCGACAAAGCCGAGTTAGAGAAGCGACTAGAGTGGTTTCTAGCAAAGGAGCGCTCCGATACAGAAGTTCGCAACGAGTTGTTCCCAGGAAAGGTCGTTGCTGACTACGCAGCCGGAGACACAAGACAATGGTCGCTCTCAAATGCACGTCGCGTTCTGCGTGCAGATCCGGATTGGCGGAGACGCATTAGGAAGTGCCTTTACCGTCCTTTCGATTCGAGGGTTATCCTTTACGACAAGCGAATGGTTGATTGGCCGCGCCCCGAAGTCCTCGGTCACATGCTGCGTCCGAATCTGTGTCTCATCACAAACCGGCAATCCAAAGAGGACTTCGCGGCTCTTTGCACCGCCGACATTCCGGAGAGGAAAATTGCTGCCGTCTATGACGCTAGTTCATCCTTTCCACTCTACCTGTTACTTGACGATCAGGCCTTGAAGTTATCTGCTTCTAAGCAGCCAAACTTTTCGCATTCTTTCTTGAAAGCTTTGGCAGCAAATCTCGGACTTCAGCAGACAAAGCCGCACGGCCTACCCACCGGCCTGACGCCCGAAGACATCTTCCACTACGCCTACGCGGTGTTTCACAGTCCCGGCTACCGGAGCCGCTACGCGGAGTTTCTGAAGATCGATTTCCCGCGCCTGCCGTTGACCGGGAATCAGCAGCTCTTCCGCGCGCTGGCCCGGCTCGGCGGCGAACTCACCGCCCTGCACCTGCTGGAATCGCCCAAGCTCGCCCAGCCCATCACCGAGTTCATCGGCGACCGGAACCCGAAGGTCGAAAAAATCTCGTGGTCCAAAAACACCGTCTGGCTCGACAAAACCCAGACTACCGGCTTTCGCGGCGTGCGCGAGGAGGTGTGGAACTTTCACATCGGCGGCTACCAGGTCTGCCAGAAATGGCTCAAAGACCGTAAAGGCCGGGAACTCACCCAAGAAGACCTCGCTCATTACCAAAAAATCGTCGTCGCCCTAGCCGAAACCATCCGCCTCATGGTCGAAATCGATATAGTAATTGGGCATCATGGTGGTTGGCCGGGCGCATTTGCAGCAGACACTCTCAAACTTCCCACGGAAAAACGCATACCTCTCACTGTTTCTCGCAACTACTGGCTCGAATTTGTGGTCGCCGCCGTTAGGTACTCCCGCAATAAACTTACTTTGCCGCTTCTCTGGGAGGCCCATCTTGTCGTCCTTGAGATTTCAAAATATCGCACGGAACTTGAGGTTGTGGTAGGCAGCGATACTACCATATGGGAAACGTCGCTTGCAACGGAGCCCATCAACCCGGGAGTTTTTCGTGAAGTCTTGGAATCACTTGCGATTAACGGACAGCTGAAACGTGAGGAAGTAAATGGCTGCATCTGCTTAACACTGTCCAAAAATCTTTTCGTTACGCCGGGGAAATGGCGCGCATATGATGCAGCGGCAATCCTAGCCATGCTTAAACAACGACCGGAGATCGTAGACATGGAGGAATTTATGCACAATGCGTCAACGGATTTCTATGAACTGGAAAAACTGCTTGCATGAATACTTCCCCAATAATCTGGATAGAAGAATTACGAATCCTCCGCTCGTTCTCGCCGGACGTCAAAGAGGAAGTTAGAAAGATCACCTTTCGGCAAGGGCTAAACATTGTTTGGGCTACCGTCTCTTCGGAAACGGAGCCCGAATTGCCGGGCTTCGGCGGGCATGCCGCAGGCAAAACTTCCTTGTGCCGTTTGATTCGATTTGTTCTTGGTGAAAGACACTATGGATCGCGATTTATGCGCGATCGAATTCTGAAAGCGTTTGAGAATGGGTGGGTGGTAGCCAAAATTTGGGTGGACCAAACTTCATGGATTGTCGCCCGCGCTTTTCGTTCCGGTCCTCACCCGGTTGCACTTCAAACCGATACGGTAGAGAGCATTTTCATAGGTGAAGAGGATCTGCTTCCCTTCGCAGAGTTTCGCAAGGCACTTGAAGAACTTGTGATTGCGCCCTTTCCATTGCACGAGTTTCCGTCAGAAAAGGAGCCGATCACATTTGGACATCTCCTAGAATGGATGAGCCGGGATCAAGAATGTCGTTTATCAGGCCTTTTGGATTGGCGCCATCAATCCAGCGACCACGGAAGTCCAGAAATGTCAGCAGCCCAAAAGAGATTTCTAATTCGAGACTCTCTACATCTTGTGGACGATCTTGTTAGGAAAGAAATCGAAAAGCGCTCACCGCTGGAAAAGGAACTCAGCGCTATTCCAGATGAACTTGACTTTGAGCGTCGTAACTTGCAACAGGGACTATCCTCTTTGCGTAGTGCGCTATACCCGCAGGAAGTTCCTGATGTTGCAGGTTCCTTGTTTGTGGACACCATACGACGACTTGCGCAAACAAAACGTGATGCAGAATTATTGCCGTTAAAGATTTCGGAACAGGCTTTGAACGTTGGAGAACTTCAACGGAAACTGAACGAGTTAAATCAAGACCTTGGAGCCAAGAAGTTTCAGGAAAAAGAGCTTCAAGATTATCTAGAAAAGCAGCAAACGAGTTTGGAAGAAGCAAAAAATGACGGGACAGAGGCGGCATATGATCGATTTTGGGAAAACCTGCGACCTACGGATCAGCATTGTCGGGTTCCGATCTCAATAGCACGCTTTCGCTGTCCGCTTCGGCAGGAATTTGAACCAGAGTCTTCAGCGTCATCTCTCAAGCCAGACTTTCTTGCGATTGAAGAGGCAGCGAAATCAATAATTCAGAACCTCCAGATTGCTCTAGTTCCAATTAAAGAGGCTAAAGGCAAGTTAGAAGATGCGGTTGATGATCTGAGGTTGAAAATCGCATCGGCTGAACAACAGGCTAGCCAAATAAGGAACGAATATTCAGAAGTCACAGCGAATCATACTTTAACCATTTTTCGTGCTGATCAAGCAGTGGCCGCTTGTGACCGAATTGAGAAACTGGAGGCGTGCGAAAAGAAGTTGGAGGTGGAAATAGAAGAATCAAAACTGAAACAAGAGGCTCTACAAGAGCGGCAAAAAAATCAACTCTCCGATTTTTCCAGCGTTTACGAGTCTACCCTAAAAGCGTTTCTTGGCAGCGGTATCGAAGCACGCTGTAGATTCACACGAGAAGAAATCTCCTTGCATGCCGATTATCGAGGGGAGTTATCTAGTGGAGCAATCGATACTTTAAAAACCCTCGCGTTCGATATAGCGGTTTTGCGTATGTCGATCCTTGGTAAAGGACACCACCCGCGGTTTATAATTTTTGATAGCCCCAGAGAGGCAGACATGCATCCCATTCCTTACCAGAGAATCTTTCATCATTTAAAAAGCTTGGAAAGCGAAACCCTTCAATCCCCATTTCAGGTGATTTTAACAACTACGGAGCCACCACCAGCAAGATATCAACAGTCTAAAGAAACGGTTTTGCTTCTTGATGCTTCCAATCAAAAGGAACGGTTGTTCAGAACAGATTTTTAGATTTGCTCCATTCAGGCTGACAGGCGTTGTTAACCGTAATCCTTGATTTTCTCTTTCTATCATTTGGAGCTAATGTAGTCGCTCAAACCCCAAGTGACTTACCGTTATCCCAGGCAACCAGCGGCTTCTCGAAGGCGATTCTCTTTAGCATGATCTTCTCTCCATCTGTCTTCCCTGTCCGCACATGGACGATCTCGCGCCCTACGTCACACACCCCGATCTATCGCAATTCCACGGGCGGCAGACGCCGATTAAATACTGTTAAAGAGAGGAGGAAGCCCGCAATCGGGCGTTGATGTCCAGAGCCGCTTCCAGGAGGGAGCCGGGGGCGAGTTGGTTCATGAGCATCCGGCCATCCTTCGGCAGGCAATGGCCGCCGACTCCGGGGAGTCCGTCGGGGCCGTGGCTGGAAAGATAGCCGTGGCCCACGCGCGGATCGTGTTGCGCGGCGGCGATGACGCGGGTCCAATCGAGGCCGCGGCTCTCGGCGAATTGCGCGAGTTGCGAGGCGAAGACGGCTTTGACGGTGGCGAAGCTGTTGAGGAAAAGCTTTACCAGTTCCGCCTCGCGAGTGGTGAGAATGATTCGGGTGGCAGGGCTATCGCAGAGGCTATCCATCGCTTGGAAAAAGGCGTTCGCGTGGTCGCCGCCATAGACGGTGAGCACGGGGTGGAGGAAGTCGGCATCGGCGCGTTCGCTCCGCAAGAACTCCGGGCTGAAGCCGAGCCGGAGTGTGGGAAATGCCGCCAGGAAGGCATCCGTCGTGCCGACGGGAACGGTGGATCGCAGGACGATGCTGCCGGGGATTTGTTGTTCCGCAGCCTGGGCGAGCACGGAGCGAATGGCCGAAAGATCGCACACGCCTGCGGCATCGACCGGCGAGGGCACGGCGATGAAGACGACGTCTTGTGCGAGCGTTTTTTCCAGGGAATCCGGCGAGCGAGTCGGATCGATATCATAGCCGCAGACCTCGCGGCTCAATGAGCAGAACCCGCGCCACATCGCGCCGCCAACCATGCCCAGGCCGATGATGCCTACAGACACGCGGCCTCCGCAGTTCGGGCTTCCTCGGCGAGCGCGGCCCAGTCGGGGTGGTAGTGCCACCAGAGTTCGCGGTCGCTCAGCGGATGATAAAAGAGGGGCGACCCATCGAGCCAGGGCTGGAGCACGCCGCTGTTGGTCTTGACCGATTCCGCATGACGAAAGGGCTGCGGCTCCGGCGCGATGGCATACGGCACGCCGAGCAGATCGCAGGCGAGGGCATACGTTTCCTTGTCGCCATAAGTGCAGGCGTAAAGGCGGCTTCCGAGGGTGTTCAGCGCGGCGGCCAGACGCAACGCCTCGCGCACGTCGGGCCGGCCCCGGTCCACGAGGAGCTGACCCGACTCAAACTCGCAATCCGGCACAGGCAGGCCGAGCGATTGACGCAGAAAAGCGGTCTTCTCCGCGCAGCAACCCCAGGGGCCGTCGCGCCAGAGCAGGCAGCCGGGGGACGACGCAAAGAGGGCGGCGAGGTCTTGCAGGGGAAACGAATTGACGTCGAGCATGAGTGTTTTCCGAAAGCGCGACTGGGAGAGCATCCAGGCCTTGAACCCATGGACTTCGTGGTGCCCGGACAAGCCCTCGAAGGGAGTGCCCGCCGCCTCGACGAAGCGGGCGTGGGGCCGCAGCGCCGTGAGTTGAGTGGCAGTGAATTCACCGGGCAAATGCCAGACGTCGATGGGCAGCGCGCAGCCCTGGCGGCGGATGAGCCGGAGGTTGGCATGGAGCGGGCGGAAGAGTTTGCCCGAGGCGGAAATGACGATGCCGGCCTCTGCGGTGGGCAGAGTTACCGGTGGCCAGGAAGCCGGGTCGTGCTGGATGCGGCGGATTTTTTCCACCAACGCCGGGACCAGCGGACGCCAGTCGGTGCCATGCCGCGCGATGTAATGGAGCAGGGGATTTTCCCCGCTGTCGGCCAGCTCGGGATGCCGCACCAGATACCAGGCGGTGTCGAAAAGCGGATGCGGGTCGCGCCCGTTCGCCGCGCCTTGGTCGAAGTATTGGACGATGGGGTTCACCCGGTTCGACGCGGTGTCGGGATAGGTGCGACGATACCATTTCACGTCGAACAAGGGATGCGGCGACCATTTTTTGCGAAACCCGATCTGCGCGTAATGCTCCAGCGGAGTCAGACCGCTCTCAACGACTTCCGGGTGGCGCGCCAGATACCATTCCGGCGAAAGAATCTGGAGCCACGGCGGGCTGGTTTCCTGGATCATCCCTCTACAAAACCATAGGATAACCGGCCGCTGCCAGTGCATTTCGGAGGCGGGCGAGGTGGTCGGCCCCGCGTGTCTCGACGGTGCAAACGACGCGGACGGCAAAGACGTCGGGGCCGCTGAAGGTGCGGTCGTGGTAGATCTCGATGATGTTCGCGCCCTCGTCGGCGATCAGGCGCGAGAGGTCCGCGAGCCCGCCCGGACGGTCGATCACCTTGGTGCGAAAACGGGCGAGGCGACCGTCGGCGGCGAGGCCTTTGTCGATCACGCGGCCGAGGACGAGCGGGTCGATGTTTCCCCCGCAGAAAAGGAGGACGACGGTGCGGCCGCGGAGTTCGGGGAGTTTGCCAGCCAATAACGCTGCAAGTCCCGCTGCGCCCGCGCCTTCGACGACTTCCTTTTCCTTCTCGACGGCGCGCAGGATGGCGAGCGCGATTTCGTCCTCGGTGACTTCCACAGTTTTCCTCACATGCTGCCGCGCGATGGAAAACGCGAGGTCGCCCATCACGGAAACGCAGAGGCCGTCGGCAAGCGTGGGCCGGGTCTCGACGGCGACGGGAGCGGGGCTGGAAAGCGAGGCGTTGTAGCCGGGGGCATGGGCCGATTGCACTCCGTAAATGGCGACTTCCGGTCGGCTCGCATGAATGGCCGTGGCCGTGCCCGCGACGAGTCCGCCGCCGCCGATGGGCACGATCACGGCGTCCATCTCGGGGACTTGCGAGAGGAGTTCGAGTCCGATCGTGCCCTGGCCGGCGATGATTTCCGGGTCGTTGAAGCCGTTGATGTAGCGGAGGTTTTCGCGGGCGGCGATATCGAGCGCATGGTCGCGGGCCTCGTCGAAGGAGCGTCCGTGCAAAATGACGCGCGCGCCCATGCTTTCGCAGGTGCTGATCTTAATCAGCGGCGCGGCGATGGGCATGATGACGGTGACGGGCACTCCTAACAATCCGCCGTGATACGCCATGCCGAGCGCGTGATTGCCCGCGGAGGCCGCGATGACGCCGCGCTGCTTTTGCTCCGATGTTAGAAGCAGCAGGGCGTTGCGTGCGCCGCGTTCCTTAAAGCTGCCGGTGCGCTGTTTGTTATCAAACTTCACGAAGACACGCGACCCGGTGAGCTCCGAGAGCGCGATGGATTCAAGGCACGGCGTGAGGCAAATGCTGTCGGCGATGCGGTCGTGCGCGTCGCGAATGTCCTGGATAGTGATCATGTTAGAGAGCCTGCGCGGCGATGGTGGCGGCGGTGAAAATGTCGCGCAAGGGCACGCCGGTTTTGTCAGCCAACACGCGGCACGATTCAAACTCCGGTGCGCGCTGAAGGATGTGGCCGTCGCGTGAGCCGAGTTTGATTCTAACCTCGCCGTAAGCGGTGCTAACATCGCGAAATTCACGGTCCAGAATCACGCGCTGCTTTTCGCTCATGCGCATTCCAAAGGAAGTCGTCTCGCGAAAGATGAAGTCCTGGATGTTAGTCAGAAGTTCCGCGGTGGTGAGCACGGTGAGAAGAACGCCGGGACGATTCTTCTTCATTTGCACCGGAGTTAGATAGCAATCGAGAGCGCCCATTTCCAGCAATCGCCCGACCAGGCTCCCGGTGATTTCGGGGGAGAGATCGTCGAGGTTGGTCTCGACTTGAATGACTAGCTCACCCGCTAAGTCAGGGCTTTTTTTTTTATCCAAGGTGCCGAGGACGGCGCGCAGGACATTGGGCCGTGACTCGAGTTTTCGCGTGCCGATGCCGTAGCCGACTTTCTCGACGGTGAGCTCCGGCATGTTGGTGAAGCCGCTGCCAAATTCCGCCACGATCGCCGCGCCGGTGGGCGTGATAAATTCAAACGGCTCGTCGATCTGCGAGAAGGGGATGCCAGCGAGAATCTCCAAGGTGGCAGTCGAGGGAACGGGGAAACGTCCATGCGCGCAATTGACCCAGCCTGAGCCATCGAACAATTTCGAGACGATGACCTCCTCGACGCCGAGCGCCTCGATGCCGACGCAGGTGCAAATGATGTCTGCGATGGAGTCGAGCGCGCCGACTTCGTGAAACGTGACGTCGGCGGGGGCCATGCCGTGGATTTTTCCCTCGGCGACGGCGATGCGCTGGAAGATGGCGAGGGATTTCTCCTTCACAAAATCGGAGAGCGTGCTGGCGGTGATCAATTCGCGGATTTCGCGATGGCTCCGGCCATGTTCGTGCTCCTCGTGCGAATGCTCGTGGCCGTGTTCTACGTGATGATCATCGTGGTGGCCGTGCTCGCATTCTGGCCCGTGGACGTGGGGTTCGTGCTCCTCGTGCCCGTATTGGCGGTGAACGTGTTCATCGCCATGTCCATGCTGGCAACCCGGACCATGGACGTGAGGCTCCGTTGCCTCGTGATGGTGGTGTTCCTCTTCCTCATGATGATCGTGATGGCAGCCGGGTCCATGCACGTGGGGCCTCTCCTCGTGGCCGTAAGCCGTCTCGGGCACCGACTCATCGTGACTGTGATCGCAATGCTCTCCGTGCTCATGATGATGCTGCTCACAGCCGGGGGTGTGGACGTGTTCCGAGGGTTCATCCTGGGCGTGCGTGTGGGTGGCGCCCTCGTGAATGCCGAACTTGATGCCAGTCACATTCTGCCGCGATTGACGCTCGAAATGCATGTGGAAGTCGCCGAGTTCCACTTTGGAAAGCTCCCATTCAAAGGTGGACGGCTGCACTCCGAGATCGGTCAGCGCGCCGACCATCATGTCGCCGCTGATGCCGGAAAAACAGTCGAGATAGAGGACTTTCATAAGATTTCTGTGTGGGTGGCAACGTCGGCGTCGGCGTCGGCGTCATTATCCGCCGGATCGGCGACGTCCGACAGGGTAAACGCGCCGTCGTAGAGCGCCTTGCCAATGATCACGCCGTGAATGCCGGGGATCTCGCGCAGCCGGTGAACGTCTGCCGCAGTGCCGACACCGCCGCTGGCGATGAGCTCGCAAGGTGCGGCGGCCAGCATTTCCTGAAGCGCGGGAATGTTGGGCCCGGTCAACATCCCATCCGTAGCGATGTCGGTGTAGATGATCGTCTGGACTCCCATGTCGATCATTTGGCGGGCGAGTTCCGTGGCCTTGATACCCGAGCCAGCGGTCCAGCCGCGCAGGGAGACTTCGCCGTCCTTGGCGTCGATCCCGATGGCGATCTGGTCGGCTCCGAAGAGCGAAATGAGGTCGAAAATGAAATCCGGTGACTCGCAGGCTTTCGTGCCGATGACCACCCGGGAGACTCCGACTTTGAGCGCGGCCTCGATGGCTTTCACCGAGCGCATCCCGCCGCCGAGTTCGCAGGGAATGCCGACCGCTTCCACGATGGCTTTTACGGAGTTGAGATTGCGATGTTCTCCGGTGAATGCGGCGTCGAGATCGACGATGTGCAGCCAGTCGCCGCCCTCGGTTTCCCAGCGTTTGGCGAACGCCACGGGGTCGTTGGAATAGACCGTTTTCTGGTCGGCCCGGCCTTGTTTGAGGCGCACGACTTCGCCGCCCATGAGATCGATTGCTGGATAAAGTTGCATCAGACCGATTCCACGAAATTCTGGAGAATGCGCAAGCCATTTGCCTGACTTTTTTCCGGGTGGAATTGGACGCCGTGGACGTTGTCCTTCGAGGCGGCGGCGGCAAAGGACTCACCATATTCCGTGGTGGCACTGACGACAGACGAGTCGGTGGGTGTGGGAAAAAACGAGTGCACGAAGAAGACGAACGGGTTCTGCGGCAGCCCTTTCCAGAGCGGCGAGGGCTGCGTTTCGAGGGTGTTCCAGCCGATTTGCGGGATTTTTAACTGTGGCGTCGAGAAGCGCCGCACCTGTCCAGGGAAGAATCCAAGTCCGCTCACGCCGGGGTTTTCTTCGCTGCCCTCGAAGAGCAGTTGATAGCCCACGCAGATGCCGAGAAAGGGGCGTCCGGAGTGCAGCCAATCCTGCATCGGCTCCCAGAGGCCGCGGCTCCGGAGGTTCATTGCGCAATCGCCAAAAGCCCCAACGCCGGGCAGCACGACCGCGTCGTGAGCGCCGAGTTTTTCCGGAGAATCGACCAGCCGGACTTCGGCTCCGATGTGCAGCAATGCCTTCTCCACGGAACGCAAATTTCCACTGCCGTAATCGATCAACGCAATCATGCGCGCAACCTAGCATTCGTTCTCGCGCCCCGGCAAGCGATGTCTCGGAACCGATGGGCCGGTTGCAATTTCCCCTTGCGAACTCCACTGGCGAAGGTTACACCTTTACCCCGCCAAAAACGGGACGTTAGCTCAATTGGTAGAGCATGCGACTCTTAATCGCCAGGTTCCGGGTTCGAGCCCCGGACGTCCCACTTTTAGCATCGTTCCTAACTCGTCTTGGTTACGGTGCAATGTTCACGTTAAAAGGCGCGAAGATCGTTTTTCCATCGATTACGACCTGGCAATACAAGCGCAGGAAACCTGCCTTTGGCGGATAGAACTTGAAGTCGAGCGAAGCGCCGCCGCGTGACTCTGGATTCAAAATTTCCGGTCCGGCGGGATGCAGGTGAACGACCGTGCGGTAGTCGTCGTAGAAACCAACCAGATGCGCAAAGGCGTTCATCACTGGCTCCAATTTAGCCACGGGCTGGCCTTGCGCATCGCTCACGCTCACCTGGAGCGCAGACACTTGTTGCGCGCGGACTGGAGTTGCATTGGAATCCCCGATAGTGAGTTGGAAACGGAACCCGCCGCTGGAGGAGGTGAAGGTGCTGTCGTGGGTGGTCGCCGGTTTGCTGGCACTGGTTCCGGCGAGATCGCAGAAAGTGTATTCCTGCACGCCGTTTTCCGCAGGAGTGAGATCGGCAAAAATCCGGTAGCTTTGGCTGGTCGCAGGCGTGAAAGAAAAAGCGTATTCCCCAGGCGTGCCGGTGGAGACCGGATGCTCGTGATGGTAGTCCTCCAGTGCGGGATCGATGACTAACAAATGAATCCGCTGCGTGTGCATCACGGTTAGATCTTCCGGTAGAACCGGGGAGCCGTCGCGCTTGGTTAGAAGAATGCGGACGTGGGACTCAGAGCCGGCTGCCAGGGGTTTGTCAGCAGTGGCCTGAATCTGAATCGACGGCTCACCAGGCGGCACATAGACAAAGCTGTAGGGAATGCGGCGCTGCACCAGGCTCATGCCACATTTCTCACAGAGAGTCTTCGCGTCTGGACTGCAAAAATCCGGGTGCATCGGACAAAAATAGATGTCGCAGTTAGTTATTTTCGGATCATAGGCCGCCGCCATTTGACTCAAAGTCGAACGCAGATTTTCGAAGGTGCTGCGCGCGAAAACCTTGTCGCCTGTGACACTTGCCTGAGCCAGAGAGCTAACGGAGATGGCCGCCTTCACCGATTCGCTGGCGATCTTCTGATCCGGCAATGCAGCCAGGGCACGCAAGGCCGGACTGCAGAGGGAAATCTGGTCTGGCACCTCCGCCAGACGATCCTCCTGGAGGAGCCGGGCCACATTGCTAGTACTAAGCCGAATCACGTTCCAGGCTTCCGCTGCGGTGCGTGGATTCAGCACGCTCTCCGGCAGTGCGACATGAGCTTGCCCAGATAGAATTCCGAGTAACAGCGCTGCCAATGTTGGCAAGAATCGCCGTGTCATCAGCGAACCATTTCGTCGTCGTCGTTCCACATGATTTTGTCTGCCCCTGCGGAGAGCACTTCCATAGTGTCCTTGCTCAACTGATGAAAAAAATAGGGTGTGCCCCAGCGATCCACGAGTTCGCCATTCTTATTCAACTCCGACCCTTCCGGCGGACCCAGTCTGGCTTGCCGGGGGTTGCCTCCGTTGAGCGCGGCCATGATTTCGGAGTTGGTGCCAACGGGGTTTTCTCCCATGAGTGTGTGGTAGTCGGTGATCATGTGGCGAACCTTGTCCAAGTCGATCTGCGCCATTTGTTTTGGAGTTAGAACGGAAGCAGGTGTGCTGCTGGTCTGCGTTGCAGCAACGACCGGCACTTTCTTTGTTTCGGGTTTGGCTGTAGCCAGTGAATCTTGCGATGTGGAGAGAATAGGAGAACTCTTCGAAGTGAGTGCAGTCTCTTTAGAAGGCGACTTGTTAAGCTGTGCTTTTTGCGAAGTTAGAAATAGGAAAATCGCCAACACTAGCGCCGCAAAGACCAACAGGAGTTTTGTGGGTTTCTTCATGATGCTAACAAATTCCTAGCCCATGAATCCCAAGTCTGGAGCTGAGAAACGGTCCAGGTTAGGAAACACCGTGCTCATGTGGGTATCGTCCACGCCAAACCATCTGGCCATGGTGGCGGCAAACTGATCCACGGAAGTCGTCGGAATCCATCGGCCTGTGCTGGTATCATCGGGTCCACCGACTACCAGAGCGGGGAATTTTCCGTAGGAGCGCTGGCCGCGAACGGCTCCGCCTAACACCAGGTGATGACTCCCCCAGCCATGATCGCTGCCGAGGCTGTTGCTGGGCAGAGTGCGCCCAAAGTCGCTCGCGGTGAAGGCGGTGACGCGTTTCTCAAAATCCGCGTCGCCATACTGTGCGCCAATTTGAATCATGGCATTTTGAAAGGCGTTTAGACCCTGGCTGAGTTCGGCAAAAAGATTGGCCTGCGCACCAATGATCACCTTGGCATTGTTAACTGTGCTGCTTCCGGAATTGTTAGTCTGGCCCGTGTGCAAATCGTATCCGCCCACCTGGACAAAAAATACTTGGCGCTTCATTCCCAAGCCGCCCGCTGCCGCAGATCGCTGACCGGCCTCGATGATTTTGGCGACCATCTTTAACTGCGACATCAAGCTCGATGCAAAGGTGGCACCTCCATTGGGCACGGTGACAGTCGTTGGAAACGAACTCCAGGCCGATGCGAGTTGGGTATTGTTGAGAGACGTTGTTAGTCCCGTGCCGCTGGCCAGGGCATGCTCCAGGGCCAGTGCATAGTTTTCCGTGAGCATGTTTTGCTGCACCTTGTCGATTCCTAACAATGCGTTGAGCGTGCTTGTTCGCGCAGCCTGCGCGCTGGCCGGGCCGAGGGCGCTATTCAAGGAAACCACTCCGCTGCTGGAGACGGAGTATTGCTGCACCGTGCCGCCGACTTCGAAAGTATTGGCCCCTGCTAGGGAAACGCACATCGAGAGGACGCTGTTGGCACCATTCTTTGGATTGTAAGTATCCAGAAGATCGGCGCAGCGACCACCCCAGCCGGTGGTGGGAGCCCGATCGGGAATCGACGTCTGCCATTGCACCTGCTGGTCCGCATGGGAGAAGAGCTGGGGCGGCAGCGCGACGGACTTGGCTTTGTATTGCGCCTTCGTAACGGGATAAACCAGCGTGCCGACGTTGAAGATCGAAGCTAGTTTTCCACTATTGAACAACCTCTGAAGATCGGGGCATGCAGGATGAATTCCATAGGTGTGTCCATCATTGGTTAGGTTGTTGAGAGGCAGGGCCGTGGCTCCACTGCCATCGGTGTTAGGAATGGCGAGAGAAGGCGTGCGGATCGAGGCGTAGTTGGCATACTCCGATGGTATGGTCGGGATGAAGAGATTGTTAGAATCGTTGCCGCCGTTCAGGAAGACGCAGATGAGCGCCTTGTAGTCGGTGATGGTGGAAGCCGACTGCGCCATCGCCGAGTTGATAAAGCGCAAGTCGCGAATGGTGTTGGAAAGAGCTGCGGTGCCCACGGCTGCGCACAAAGCCTGTCTAATAAAACCGCGCCGAGTCGTGCGAAGTGATGGGTAGTCTTGAGGTCTCATGGCGCGGCAGAGTTGGAGTTATTTCTGAATGGCGTATTCGGGCGAAACAAGGATGAGTTGCACAGCGGTACGAACTTTGTCGCGTGCGCTCGTAGTCGGAAGACTAGGAGCGGACGGAGGGGAAGTGGTGGTTCCGGTGGCAGTCGTGGTTGGTGGAAACGAAGTGGTGTTGTTGAGGAAGGCGATGATGACGTCCTTGGAACTCTGGGTAAGCATTCCACCCGTCAGAATGTCGCCCAGCTTATTCACGAGCGCGGTCGCATCCACCGTGGTGGTTGTGGTGCTGGTTACTTTCGTTCCAGAGGTAGTAGAGGTGGTGCTTACACTAACATAGGGGGCCGTCATGTAAGAGCCAAGATCGAGATTGATGGATCCGCTTTTGAAGCTGCTCAGACCATTTGTGTTAGCAGAGCTTAAAATCGTGGAGGAGATCGTGTTTGTGAGATTCACAATGTTAGTATCCGTGGTCAATTGGAACTCCGGCGTGGTGACGTGATTGGCGGAAAGGCTGCCGGGGTATTGGTAGTCGGGATAGAAGTAGTTGAATACAGTCGGCGCGTTCAGCGGCGTTTGTCCGATCAAGGCATTGGTATTGCCCATGTCGAATTTACTGGCCCCCAAGCTCACATTTCCCGAGCGAACCAAAGGCGGGGGAGCCAGTGGATAAATCGTGCACGGCTGGTTGGTTTCTGCCTCGTAAACAGTCGAGTTGGAAACTGTAAACTTTCGTTCATCTATGATCCCGCTGACTACAAACTCAGCATCCGCCAGTTTAGTCAGACTAGTTTGCAGTTGGAAATGATCGCCCACATTCACATTGCTGTTGTAGCTAGTCGTCACGGTAAGCGTGCTTCCGGTGGAGTTGGTCACAGTGTAATAACCGGTCGCCTTGGGCATGATGACAGTTCCGCTGACAGCCGCAGTCGGGGCGGCGTCGGTCGTGATCGTAAAGTGACTGGCATCTGGCACACTCGCCACAAGATAGATCCCTTCAGGAACGCTGCTGCCGGAGATGAATTTTAAGTAAACCTTTTCGCCGACAGGTGGTCCGCTTGTGTTGATTGTTAGAGTATTGGAGTTGGCTGCTTGTGAGTAACCAACGTTAGACAAGCCGGAGGCAGTCACCGCAAAAGTGTTGGCGGTCGGCGCTGGAGTGGAAAGGACCGTATAGCTGCCCGACGACGGATTGCTCGTGGGTGCCACTGGAGGATTCCCTGTGGTGTTGGCGCTGAAGTCCAGGCCGACGGCGTCGCCTCCGCTAAGACGGTGCGGCTGGTTGGTGGTAACGGTGACGACCGACGTTCCCGATTCGCTGTAAGTGCCGCTGTTTGCAACAAAAGGAAATGTGCGGGCAGGTCCGGTGATTCTGAGCAGCGGTTCGCGTTGCTTTCCCCAAGTGTTGGATGCCTGTGCCAAGGCGGCATCGCGAGCCTCACCATCGAGCAGAATGGCCCGAACAACCGCGGCAAGATTTCCTCGAGTGTGGCTTGGGGATGCGTCGTCATTGAAGACTTGGACGACGCGCTGGAGATAGGCCGGGCTCGGATGGCTGGCGACGAGTCGCTGGATGAGTTGGCGGCAGATGTAAGGGCCGGTGTTGGGATGATAGAAAATACTGTCCAGCGTACTCTCCAGATCCTGGGTTCCATAGCTATCGTAGAGAGCGGTGCTGGGGTCGGCCTGCGAGCCAGC
The DNA here is from genome assembly GCA_039930045.1 of Chthoniobacterales bacterium. Taxonomy (NCBI): domain Bacteria; kingdom Pseudomonadati; phylum Verrucomicrobiota; class Spartobacteria; order Chthoniobacterales; species Chthoniobacterales bacterium. Next base: position 16,219 of record JBDSQB010000007.1, read on the forward strand.
GACGGGAGCGCCAGTCGGATTATAGCCGGAAGCAGCCGGAAGCACGACGTTGTCCAGCAAGGTTTTGGTGCCGAGTTCGTGGTATTTTTTTACCATCACCATCGGAGCGGTGAAGTTGGATGGGGGAGAGAAACTATTTGGCAACTGACCATTGGTCTGGAGGGCTTGGTTCCAGTTCCAGCCGGTAAAGACACGGGCAAATCCATTGGTGATGACGCCCTGATCGTAGGTCGGCACCAGATTGCCCTGAGAGTCGAGCACAAGGGAACCGTCGGGCCAGAGACGATTGAGTCCGATGGAGAAAAGCTGCATGATCTCGCGGGCGTAGTTTTCATTGGGATGATAACCCGTGGCGAGATTGCCTGGAGCATTGCCCTGCATGTTCAACCAAAAACCCATTGTCGGATGAAGCGTGACGGCCTTGAGCAGATCGCGGAAGTTACCAAATGCGTTGTCTGCGAGAGTATCGTAATACGAGGCGAGGCCATCCGCATGGATAGCCAAAGTCTGGCTGGTATCGGAAACAACGAGTATCTGGCTCAGGGCAAAAGCCATGCGCTGGCGCAACTGGTCCGGCGCGAAGACAGCGGCCCGCCACCAGGCGTTATCCACCGTGGTGCTTGCGTAGGGATTGCTGGCGATTCTGGCCGCCTGTGCCTGCACGTCGGGAAGGAGATGAGTGGCAGGCAATGTGAGTTGGTTAGATATCCAGCCGTCGTATCCGCCGCTCTTCACAATGGCCATGTCGGACGGCGCAGCCCCGAAGGCGGCTTGGTTTAAGAAACGCGCAGCTCCGGCATCCGTGGAATGATCATCTGTGAAACTAGGATCTGGCACCGGGACAGGTGCTTTCTGCGAGCCTTTGACCAAGGAGAGAAATCCACGGATTTCACCAGAGGGATAATTCACCGTGTGGACATTCAGATACGCCAGACCCTGCTGAATGGCCGACACAATCTGGGCGGCTGTGTAGATCCCCGAATCCGTGATATTCCAAATATAGCCTCCGTCCTCAGTGATGAGTTCCGGATGGAATTTATCCATGTCATCCAGATCGAAAACAATCTGGCCGCTGCTGGAATGATCCGACGCGATATGAATGTGATACGCCGTGCGTGGCGAGGAGAGTCCACTGTAATTGAAGTGAAGAATAGCCTGAGCATTGCCTGGCATCATTCTCAGATTGGCGGAACCAGTCGCCGTGGTGGCGGCAGAACCTTGCGGCGAGAGATTGGTGACGTAAAGATCACCCTCTGCCCCCACGGTTGTGGGATAGCCATACTTGGAAAGCAAATACCCCGGGGCCGGCGTCGCACCCGCAGGCGGATTGGCCGTGGCTCCCAAAGGATCCAGCAGATAACTGACAGACACGTGGCTGGAATCGCCGGAGCCGCCCGTGTTATGCAGCACCTCATAATAATAACTCTGCCCCGCTGTGAGGGCGATCCATGGGGATTTTTGATGGGGCTGTGTGGCGTCGGCCCAGTTTTGCGAAGTAGTCCCCGGAGCGGTGATCCAGGCACGGCGCACGAGATTGACGGGTTCCGCATCGTTGGAAATCCAGAGTTCGGCGTTGTTGCTGGCCGCGATCCAAAAATAATAATTTCCCGTGGCTGGGGCGACGAAATATCCGCGCAGCCGCTCACCCGTGTTATTCCCGTAGGCTGCGGAATCTTCCAGAGCGACGAGCGCATTATCCGGTGGCTGCGGCGGCGAGGACAATGCTGGTGGAATGTCCGAGATGCTGGCTCCGGGCAGACCGGGCCATAATTCGCGCGTCACGCCGCTGCCGAGATTAAGGATTTGAATGTCGAGGACCGACGCACCCACGCCATTGGCAGTCGTGGCAGTGAGAGTCACTTGGAAGTTGCCCGCCGCGGTCGGAATGCCGCTGATCTGGCCCGTGGTCGGATTCAAAGTCAGCCCCGGCGGGAAAGGTCCGCTCCCAATCCCTCGAGCAAATGTGGCCAGCAGCCCACCAGAAACACTGGCGGTGACGTTGAAGGTGAAGGCTTGGTTAACAAACCCAACCGCTGTCGCTGGACTCGTGATCGCTGGAGGCGCTGCGGTGGTCGCCAACGGATAAAGTCGTGAAGCCGGGATGACTTGTTTGGGCTGGCTGTTGCTATACCAATAGAGGTGAATCTGGTCACCCCCGGCGGCTTGATAATATTCCAACCGGATGTCGTAGAGCACCCCCGCCTGGAGCGGAATGTTGGCCAGACGGTCCGCCCCAATGTAACTCCAGCTATCGAGGATGAGCTGCCCATTCACCCACAATTTCACACCGTCGTCCGACACCACATCGAAGGTGTAAGTTTCCGAATATTGCGGCTGCACTTGTCCCTGCCAGCGCACGCCAAAGTAAGTCGGATTCACCACCCCTGGAGAAGGCGAGGCTGTGCTGCTCCAGACGTAGTCGAGCGTTGGATCGACCCGCGTCAACGCTGGCGTGCCGGTAAACAACGCCGGATTGTAAGGCGACACCGCCTTGGCGCCCGTGCTGGTGCCGTTGAAATACATCCCGGTCAGGCCCGACCCTGCCGGTTTTCCCGAGGGCGCAATCACGACGCTGGCACTGCTGGTTCCACCCAGCGTGTAGCCGCCTCCTGACATGGCGGAAATGGTCACCGTTGAGCTGGTCTGCTGGCTGGAGTTTGCCAGCGGCGTGATGGTTAGAGTGATGGAGCCAACCCTCGCGGGGAACGTGACAAATGAGGGTAGTGAGGCGAAATCCACTCCTGCCACCGCCGTGCCGGTGACGGTGATCGGAACCGTAATGGCGCTGAAATGCAGGGTGCCGCCCCGCGTGATTGTGATCGAAGCCGTGTCTGTCGCGAGAGTAGTGGAATCGACCGGTTGAGTGGCGGTCGATTTCGTCGCACGGACGGTCACGACGTTTTCCTGCATAAAATCGTGGAGCAACGCCGCATGATCATTTTCCAAAGCCCCGTGGGTGTGATCAGCGGACGCATCAAAACCGGTGATCGTCTCCGCCCAATCGCTCACTCCATCGGCATCGCTATCCACGTTCTGAACATTGATTCGATAAAAAGTATTCCGATCCAAGTCAGGTGACGGCGGGACAAACGTCAGGAGACTTCCGTTGCCCATCGTCTGCATCGGGGGAGAAAATGCAGACCAACTGGATGCATCCGTCAGATCGGTTGAAAACTGTAGCGCATAAAGCTTCCCGGTGATGGATGGAAAGGTAATCGACGGGCTGTCGGCACTGGCTAAAGCCGAGGTAATTCTAAAAGTAGAATTCGTGGTAAATGGATTCGTTCCCGCGACTAGCTCGGAGCCATTGCTAGTGCCGTCTCCATCATCATCACCGGCCAGCCAGGCGGGATCTGAAATCTGCGCATCCGTCACGCCGTAAAGCATTTTCCAAACGGTCTGGTCAATCTGGGGATCGATCTGCGCGTAGATCGGAATTGATGCACAAAAAAAGTGAAGCAACGCCAGAATGCACGGAAGCATTTGGAGAGGACGGCGCATAGGGGGAAGATTTGAAAGCGAGCGGATAGCTACCTAACTCCAACCCAGAACGTCGTCAAGGTCGATCTGTTCAAAAGTCCATCTGGCCGAAGATGGCCAACAGGCGTCTAAAAGCCGAACGTATTCAGAGCCAAACCTTGGCCTTGCACTCCTATTTGTAGGCGTAAACCAGCGCCCAATGCGTTCGCTCCTCGGGCGATTTCTCCACCTCGACGATTAGGTAATAGCTGCCCGTGCTCGGCGGACGAAAACGGATCCCTGCGTAGGAGCCTTTTTGCCAGCCTTCCTGGTCGGCCAGCTTGCCTTCGCCATTGTAAATATGGACGTTTACCTTGGCTTTCAGCGTGTCCGTAGCCATGAAAAACCAGTAGTCGTTGCCCTTGAAAAGTGTGTGCTGAAACGCCTTCTTTTCACCCACACCGAGGTCGCCGCCCCATTGATCCTCGCGCACGGTGAAACCCTGTTTCACGTAAGGATCAGCCGCCTCCATGGCCGCCGAAATCGCGTCATCGACCGTGGCCAGCGCTGGAGTGATCAGCGTAAGACAGACGATGAGGAGGTGAACGAATTTTTTCACTGGAGAGTGTGGAGTAAGCGCGATTAGGAGTCTTTTTGCAAGATCGACTTTACAAGGTCACTGGTAATCGCATGAACCTTGTCCACTGACTGCTTGGAAATCTCCGGCTCGTCGATCAACGGGCTGATTTCCAGCAGGCGGCGGCGAATTTGAGTGATCAAGGAGGTCTTCCGCAGTTCGGGCGGCATCGCCTTGATCTGGGCATTGAAATACTCCAAAAGCTGCGGCTGATGCAGCAGGTCGGAGCCGTCCTTGGAGTAGCTTTTGTTCAGGACGGAGGTGAGAACCTCTGTGCCGCGCAGCCAGCCGCCGAGGCTGACCAAGTGGGCGAGTTGGTCGTCGTTGAGCTCGGACATGGCGTTGCGCACGTCTTGCAGCGCGCCGTCGAGCTCGCGTTTCACGTTCAGCCAGTCGCCTTTGTCGGCCTTTTCAATGATGCTGTTGCTGCGTCCGAGAACGGAATCGCGCACGCCAATGGCTCCGGCGAGTTTCAAAACGTCGCGGCCAATGTTCTTCACTTTCTCGCGGTCGGTCGCCTCGACAGCCACAAAACCGTCGGCAATCACCGTCCCGAGAAGGAGCGCGATCTGATGGCGCTCGCCAATTTTCAGGTCGGCCTCGCGCATTTCGGCCTTCCAGTTGGGAGTTCCAATCTTATCGAGGACGAGAAAAATTTCCGCCGGAACGGGGACGATGACGTTGTCGATCTGGGTCGCTTGCTGAAACTGGCTGAGATCGATCTGGGCCGGGGGCGCCGCAGCCCGAAGAGGCATGGCGGAGGCGAGTAGGACGAGGAGGGCGGCGGGGCGAAAGTAATGCATGACGGTATGAAAAATCTTCTCCAACAGGCGAGTCGTTGGCCCTGTAATTAGCCGTATGCCGGGGCGCAAGGCAAATGAAAACACGCCCGCCCTCAGCCGTGCCGCTGGCAGACGATCTCCACAAAACGAATGATGTTGGGCCAGATCAGGGGCCAGCGCCAGACGTTGTAACAATCCGGCAGACCCGTGTCGTGCACCGCGCCTTCCACGAGCGCAAACCACCGCGAGCGCTCTGGAAAGGTGAGCGGAGTTTCATTCGACTCACCGGCATTCGGCGTGTCCCACCAGTCGTAAATCTGGCGAGTCGCGCGCCAGTCGTAGAAATCCCGATCTCCCATCACATAAAAGACCGGCGGACGATGCATTTGCTGCGCCGGGAAACGCCGCAAGTCGCCGTCGTTGAGGATGTCGCTGCCGAAATGCGCGTTCAGAAACCGGGCGAGCACGGACTTCTTCCGAGCGGCGCAGCGGATCGCATTCCACGACCAGCCGGGCGTCTGCATGAGCACCGCGCCGTCGATTCGTGAGTCCTCGATGGCGGCGCGTTGCGTGGCGAGTCCGCCAAGGGAGTCGCCGATCAAAATGTAAGGCCGGGGAGCGCGGGCGAGTTCCAATGCATTCAGAAAAGCGCGCACATCCCACGATTCGGCGGCACCGAAAGTAAACGGCGCGTCGTCCGAAATTCCATGCGACCGCAAGTCGAATGCGGCGACGGAAAGTCCCGTTTCCTGGCTGAGATAGCGCGCCTGTTCGACGTAGCGAAAACTATCAATCGTGATGCCGTGAACGAAAACAATCGTCCCGGTTTTCCGCGACTCCGGCTGCCACCAGCCGCGAATCGTGCAACCGTCGCGCGAGCGGACTTCCAATGGAATGCAACCCGGCCAGTCGGGCACCGGCGGATGCACGCGCGGTTGCTGAATTTTTCGGAAAAACCGCGCGCCGATCGCCAGCACCCAGCGCGTGACGAAAGCGGGGAGTTTCATCGCACTGGCTGCACCAGATAATAGGAATAATCGGTGTCTGTCGGATGAGCGATTTCCAGAATCGAATGCAACTCGCCTGTGTTTTTGGTGAGTTTTTTCAAGTCGCTCGAATCGACTACCGCGGCCTGAAGCGTGCCGTTTTTGAGTTGGGTTGCAGTCGTCTTTAGCTCGGTAAACGACATTTTTCCGGCATACATGAGAAGACCTTCGTCGCGACCTTCGACGAGGGCGTAGTTCCAGTGATTCGTGGCGCAGAGTTGCCGAACTTGGGAGCCAAATTTGACGAGCCGATCAAATTCGTGACGATACCCTTCGCGCACGACGAAAATGGTGTATCCGCCATAACCAGCGACCGCCAGCGCACCCAAAGTCACGAGCAGGCGAGGGGAGAATCGTGCCCGCAAGACAGGAAGAAGCGCGGCCAAAGTCAATGCTGCCGCTGGGATGACTGGGAAAATGCGGTCCACGCGCTTCGATGGGACGAGGCTCATGGCGATCACGCCGCCCAGCGTCCAGCAGATGAGCCAGAGCGTGGCGGAGTTTTTTTTCCAGTCGAGTTGCATTCGTTTCAGGACGAGCGCAGCGAGGAAAAGCAGACTCCACGGCGCGGTCTTGGTGAGGAGATGCGGCAGATAAAAATACCACGTCTGGTTGTTGTGCACCGCCTTCGCGCCGACGGTGAAACGCCCGAGAAATTCCTTCACCACGACTTGATCGTAGAATGCCGGGTCCTGCCGCATTCGCAGCCAAGTCCAGAGGAGAAAGGGCAGTAACGACGCCAGCGATGCGACGAAATACCCGGCGACGATGCGCGATTTATTTTCCTGCGGCTCCGCAAAAATCAGCCACGCCACGAGGCCCGGTAGCAGAAAGGCGTGGTAGATCGGCCCCTTCGTCATGGTGGCGGCGGTGAGCAAAAGCGTAAGCCAGAGCGTGCCGCGGACGGTCCATTTTTCATCGTTTTGCAGACGCCGCCAGATCAGCCAACCGCTAGCGAAAATGAAAAATGCCAGGACCATGTCCGTGCGCACCATCGTCGCCAGGCGGATCGCGAGCAGGTTCCAGGCAAAGGCCGCCGTGGCCAGATATGCGCCGCCGATGCCCGCGACTTTCAGGCCGCCCTGCCAGAGAAGGATCAAAGTCCCGATGGCCGCGAGCAGCGAGGGCAACCGCCAGGCGGCGTCCCAATTTCCGCTGATCTTGTAGAGGCCAGCCGAGATCCAGCCGACGAGCGGTGGCTTCGTGGCGGAGTCCTGGCGCGGCGTGTGTTGATACCACCACGCGTCGCGCCCGATCATTTCATAGGACGTGTAAGCCTGTTTCGCCTGGTCGTATTCGTCCAGATTCCACGGCAGCCCGCGTGCGATCCAGACGCCGACGATGAGGGCGAACCAGAGGACGGCGAGCCAGCGCGAGGATTTCAATAGACGTCGCGCTTGTAACGTTTGTCTTTTCTCAGAGCCTCCATATAGAGAGCCGCTTCCTCGGGGGTTTTGCCGCCTTCTTTTTCAATGATCTGGTGCAGGGCAAAATCCACGTCCTTGGCCATGCGTGCGCCGTCGCCGCAGACGAAGAAATGCGCGCCCTCCTCGAGCCAGCGCCAGATTTCCGGGGCGTTTTCCAGCATCCGATGCTGCACGTAGATTTTCTGTTCCTGATCGCGCGAAAAAGCCGTGGTGAGTTTGGTGAGAACGCCTTTCGCCATGGCGGCTTCCCATTCGTCTTTGTAGAAAAAATCGGAGGCCGAGCGTTGCTCGCCAAAAAACAGCCAGTTTTTACCCGTTGCGCCCGTCGCCTCGCGCTCTTGCACCATCGCGCGAAATGGAGCCACGCCAGTGCCGGGTCCGACCATGATGACGGGTAGCGTTTTGTCCTCGGGCAGGCGGAATCCTTTCGCCGTGTGAACGAATACCGGGACGGGAACTTCGTCGGTCACGCGGTCGCAAAGGAAGGTCGAGGCAACGCCTTTTCTCTGGCGTCCGTGGCTCTCGTAACGCACGGCAGCGATGGTTAGATGAACCTGCTCCGGCTGCGCCTTCAGGCTCGAAGAAATGGAATATAGACGCGGCTGAAGTTTGCGCAGCGTGGCGACAAATTCCGCCGCCGTCCATTGGATCGACGGATGATCGAGCAGGAAATCGATGATCTCGAGGCCCCAGAGATATTCCTCCAAGTCCTTTTTGAGATCGGGCTGCAGGAGTTCGGCGATCAGAGGTGCGGCTTCGGCCTTGGCGACGATGGCTTCGAGAAATTGTTTCGATGGAGCGGTGATGACGCAATCTTTCAACAACGCGCTGCGCAGGGTGGTGGTGGCTTTGTCGGGATTCAGCACTTCCTCGTCCCCGGTGAGATGCAGAGCGTGGATGATTTCCTCGACGAGCTGCGGGCAGTTGCTGGCGAAAACGCCGAGTGAATCGCCGACCTCGTAAACCACTCCGGAACCAGCCAGCGAGATCTCGAAATGGCGGGTCTCTTTCTGCGAAGTTTCGGCGGTCAACTTGCGATTGACGACAAGTTTCGCTGGATACGGATTTTTGCGGGAATAAAGAGCGGTTGGATCGGCGGACATAAGGCCCAAAGAGTTAGCAGATTGCTTCAATGGGTCAAGCGTGGGTCGAGCGTCACCACTTGTTGAGGAAGGCGAGGACCTTCTTCGCGTCGTAGTTTTTCCCGCTCTCGAAGCCGCTCGTGTCTTGGGTGAAAACCTGATTTCCACCGGAGTCGAGAACGACCAGCACGGGCAGTCCGCGCAAGGTCGGCGTGCCGTAGCGGAGGTTCACATCGTGGTTGCGGTCCTCGTTCGTATCGATCATCACGAGCACATAACTGGCGGCGAGTTTCTCGCGAATCGCGGTGTTGGACTGGAACAACTGATGCAGTGAATGACAGGGCGGACACCAGTTCGCGCCGAAGTCGAGGAGCACGTGGCGGTTCTCTTTTTTGGCGAGTTCGAGCGCACTGGCGATGAGTTTTTTTCCATCGGCCTTCGGGTCGTAAATGTCGGCGCCTAACATTGTCCCGCAGAAAACCGCGCAGGTGAGGAAAATCGCGAGCCGCCTCATGCGAGAGAACTAGCGACGAACAATCACCGGCGTGCCGAGCCGAACACCGTCGTAAAATTTCTTCGCCATGAAACCGGGCAGTCGGATGCAACCATGGGATGCGGGATAGTTAGGAACGTTCCCCGCGTGCAATCCGTGGCCGCCTTGGAAGCGCAGGAAATACGGCATAGGCGCACCGATGTAAGTCGTGCCAGCGGGCGGCTTGGTCTTGCGTGTATCGACATCGGCAACGACGATTTTACGCGTGCCTTTCAACACGTAGGCACCATAAACGCTCGAGCGATGATCGGCATCTTTCTGGATCACAGAAAAGTTGCCCGTGGGAGTATCGTAACCTTCGCGACCCGAGGAAATGCGCGAGACGGCGGCGACTTCACGACCGCGATAGAGCCAGGCTTTTTGCTGGCTGAGATCGATCACGATCTTTGCCTTGCCAGAGGGATTGCGAAATGGATTGAGGTTCACCATCGGGTCTTCTAGCGCACTGCAACCCGTGAGGGCAGCTAGCAATAAAAGCGGAAGGAAGCGGAGGAATTTAGAGGCGAGTGACATAAGATTTTTAGTTTTTAGAACGGAGTTAGACAGCAATGGCGGGCTCGACCCATTTGCCGTGTTCCTGGATGAGGTCGATCAGGCGTTCGACGGCCTCGACTTCGGGGATATTAAATTTTACGGGAGTTTTGCCGACGTAAAGATTGATCTTGTTGGGAGCGCCGCCGACGTAGCCGAAATCAGCGTCCGCCATTTCGCCCGGACCATTGACGATGCACCCCATGATGGCGATTTTCACACCCTTCAAATGCGCGGTGGCGGCCTTGATTTTCGCGGTCGTGGTCTGGAGGTTGAACAAGGTTCGACCGCAACTCGGGCAGGCGACGTAGTCCGTCTTAAAGATGCGCGCGCCGGCTGCTTGCAGGATGTTATACGAGAGCCGCAGCGATTGTCCGGGCGCTTCCTCGCCGCGAACGAGGACCGCGTCGCCGATGCCGTCACAGAGAAGCGAGCCGATGTTAGTCGCGGAGGTTAGGAGCGTCTTCAAAAAGTCGGTGCGCGGAGTTTGGGAGAGTGGATCCTTCAACAAAATGGGGTGTCGCTCCGAGATGCGCGAGGCGAGCAAACGAAACGCCTCGATCACCGGCAGCGCGACGTCATCGGCCACCGTGACTAACATTGGACTGGAACTCGCATGTAGCTCGGCAATCGCCGCCTCGTCGCGGGGATCAATGGCTCGGACGCCGCTTGTTTCCAGCACGATCTCGGGCTGGTAATCGCCCAGTTTGTCGAGCTTGTGAGCGAGCGCGTCCCACTTGGATTGCGTCGTGAAAACGCGCACCGTTTCTTCTCCGCCCAGCGAGACTGAGCCGAGTTCCATTCGACTGCTGGCGCGCCGCCGATAGGCAAAAGGATCGCAGGCCGACGCGTCGGTTTTGCCATTGAGCACGATGTTTTCCACCAAGGCACGAGCCACGGGAATCTCGTGAACGCTGTCTTCTGTCAACGACACGCGCACGGTGTCGCCGATGCCGTCGGCCAGCAAACTGCCGATGCCGATGGCCGACTTGATGCGTCCATCCTCACCATCGCCTGCCTCGGTGACACCGAGATGAATCGGGTAATTCCAGTCTGGCCCCTCGGCGTCGAGCCGCGCGACTAACAATCGGTAGGCATTGATCATCACCTTTGGATTGCTCGACTTCATCGAGAACGTAAAATTGTGATAGCCCAGATCGCGCGCAATCCGCGCAAACTCCAGCGCGCTTTCGACCATGCCGAGCGGTGTGTCGCCGTAACGATTCATGATCCGGTCGCTGAGTGATCCGTGATTTGTCCCGATACGCATGGCGACGCCACGGCTGAGGCAAAGCTGGACCAGCGGAGTGAAACGCTCGCGAATCCGCTCCAACTCGGCCGCGTATTCGGCGTCGGTGTATTCGAGAATCTTGAACTTCTTTGAGTCGGCGAAGTTGCCCGGATTCACCCGGATTTTTTCAACCCACTTGGCGGCTTCCAGGGCGGCGTCGGGCTTGAAATGAATGTCGGCCACGATGGGCACCTGGCAATTTTCCGCGCGCAACCCGGCGACGATGTTCTGCAAATTGGCCGCGTCCTTCACGGTCGGCGCGGTGATCCGCACGATCTCGCAACCGACCGCCACGAGGTCGAGCGTTTGCTGGATCGACGCCGCGGTGTCCATCGTGTCGCAGGTGATCATCGACTGGACCCGGATCGGATTCGAGCCGCCGATGCCGACGTTTCCGACCATCACTTCGCGGGACAGGCGGCGGGCAGGGGAGGGAAGTTCGGACATGGCCGCAAAGTGTTCCCCAAAACGCGGTTTTTCGCAACCAGGGGACGCGCGGCTATTTAATGAGCACGATTTGGTCGCGGTCGGCCTCGGAAAGCTGGATGATTTCCCCGGCTCCAGCCTGACGCGAAAAGAGTTGGGCCGGGACGAGGAGCAGGTCGTTGTTGCGCCATTGGAGTTGGGGAGTATTCACTTCCTGGAAGTCGCCCGTTTTCACAAACGCAGGCGAGTCCGGCAGTTTTGTGGCCATGATATAGATCGTCGCCGGACGCGTCAGCCGGAAGGAAAGAGCCGTCGCCTGGCCGTCTTTCGTCACTCGCCGGGTGGCGATCCAGCGGGTACCCTCGACTTCGGGCGGCAGGACGTCGAACGAGTTGTCGGCAGTCGAATCCAAGTCGTAATAAATCGGCCACTGCGCCTGCACCGGCATATCCATGAAGTAGGCGGGGTTTTTCGGATTCGACGACTGCAACGCTGTGATCGGCAGCGAATCATCGGCCACTTCCGGTGCGCCACCGGCTCCGTAAAAATAGATCACCGCCATATCACTGTGACCCGAATCATCGGCCACGACGGCGATGTTTTTCCCGGTCCGCAACGGCGCGGGCCAGTAGAAAACATTGTCCACATGCTGTCCGTTGCGCGCCTGCGTGTATTGTCCGTTCTCCAGCGTGGACACGGTCTGGCCGTTGAGTGTGAGCGTGAGCCGCTTCGCGCTGCTGTAGGCTTTGATCCCGTTATCAATCGCGCCCATTCGCAGGAAATAGCGCTGCGAAGTCAGGTGCACCGTCGGCTCGGCAGGCCGCAGAAACGTGCGGTAGAGATAGTAGATGTCCTTTTTGTCGCCCGCGTAGGTGAGGAGTCCCTTCGTGTTGATGCCGACAGGTTTCTTATATTTCACGTCGCTGAAATCCCTCATGCACCACCAGAGAAACAGCCCGAGCCGGGCGTTGTCGCCGTGGAAACTTTGCTGGAAATGGTGCTCTGCCACAAGTTGCTGATATTCCTCGGGCTCGTATGTATTCACCTTCCATGTGGCTTGGGCGTAGTGGCAATGCGTCGTGACCATGCCGCCCGCGCCGATCTCGCTGATGAAACCCTGGGGCTGGTATTTTTCCATCTGGTCGCCATACCAGCCGGGGTAAATGTTCTCGCATTTGAAGTCGGCAATGCCTCGTTTCATGTTTGCGACCACCACTGGACGCGACGGATCGAGCGCGCGGACGATGGGCACGCATTGGTCTGCGGGCTCGGGCGCGGCCTCGTTGCCCACGCTCCAAAGCGCGATGGAGGGATGGTTGTAATTCTGCTTCACCATCTCGGTCGTGATCTGGATCGCAGTCGGACTCGCGATGTCGCCGTTCTTCACCCACATACCGTTGCTGTTGCCGTTTTCCGCCCAGCAAAGGACGCCGTTCTGGTCGCAAAGATCGTATTCGAGCCGGGCATGAGGATAATGCGGGAGCCGGAGAAAGTTGAAACCGAGATCGCGGATGACGTCGAAGTTCTGCCGCAGATCATCGTCGGTCACCGCCGAGCCCTTGCGCTCGATTTCCTGGTGCAGATTAGATCCGGCGAGCAGGACCTGGCGTCCGTTCACCTTCACGTTTTTTTCATTCCAGTTCCATTCGACTGTGCGGAATCCGGTCCTTTCCGTGACCTCATCCACCATTTTTCCGCCGACGAAAAGCTGCGTCTCGACAGTGTAAAGTTTCCCCTCGCCCAGTTCCCAAAGCTGCGGCTTCGTGACGGTCGCCGACAGCTCCGCTGCGCCGCGTCCATTCGACTCCAACTCGACTGACGCCGTGACGGTTTTCACTTCGTGCCCCGCTGGATCGAGGATTTTAGAGCGGACTTCGACCCGGCTCGGGCGGTCGGAGGCGTTGCGCAGGAGGACGCGAATCTTCAAGCCCGCAGAATCGGCGCTGACATCGTGCGGCGTGAGGTAAACGCCCGGCGCGGCGAAGTCCGTGGGATCGATATGCACGGGCGCAACGGCCAGCAGCCAGACCTTGCGATAGAGCCCGCCCCAGACTTTGTAGAGGCCGCTCATGTTCGGCAGGAGATCGACCGTGTTCGCCGTGGAATCATCGATATAAACGACGAGATCGTTGTCCGCGCCGGCATGAAGCGCCGCCGTGGCGTCGAAAACAAACCGCGTGTAAGCGCCGCGATGCTGGCCGAGGTGCAGTCCATTCACACTGACATCGGCAATGGCCGCCGCGCCCTCGAAGACGAGATAAAGTTGTTTCCCAGCGAGCGCCGGATCGACCGAAATCGAGCGCCGGTAAACGCCCTTGCTGAGGATGTCGTAAGCGCCGCGAGCTTGGAAATTATGCGGGACTTCGATATCGATCCAACTCGCCTGGGCGAATTCCGGCGTGCCGACTTGCGGCAGCGTGTCGGCGTCCATTCCGCCGAGGAATTTCCACCCGGGACCGGCAAGGGAAATCTGTTGGCGTGGAGTCTGCGCGGCCAGGTTTGCGGAGAAAACGGCAAGCGTCAGAATGGAAAAAAGGAGTCGGGGGAGAATCATGGTGGATGAGAGAGTGACCTTAAAGTTGGCAATGTTAAATGGCCTTTTTCATGGAAACGAGCCCGTTTTCTATCCAAGATGCGGCCATGCGATTCCCCCTGCTGTTTTTCACTCTCTGCTTTGGTGCCCAAATTCTCCGGGCAGAACCGGATGCAACTCCCGAGCTCTTTCGCGATCCGCAGCAGCCGTTGGAAAAGCGGGTGAGCGATCTGGTTTCGCGCCTGACCCTGGAGGAAAAAGCCCAGCTCCTGAACCATAAAGGTTCGACTGTAACTCGTTTCAACATTCGCGCCGACCAGTGGAACCAATGTCTGAACGGCGTGAAATGGGACCGACCGGCGACGCTTTTTCCCATCTGCATCGCGATGGCCGCCACCTGGAACCCCGACCTCGTGCAGCACGAAATCGCGGGCGTTCTCTCCGACGAGGCCCGCGCCATTTACAACGGCTGGCATCTCGACCCCCAAGCTCCCGGCGAGCATAAAGGACTGATCTACCGCGCGCCGGTTATCAACATCGAACGCAACCCCTACTGGGGCCGCAACCACGAGGCCTTCGGCGAAGACCCGTTCCTCACCGGCCGCATGGCCGTGGCCTATGTCCGCGGCTTGCAGGGCGACGATCCGAATCATCTCAAACTCGCCGCCACACTCAAGCATTACGCGGTCAATAACGTCGAAACCGACCGCCAAAAGCTCAACGCCAATCTTTCCGAGCGGATGTTGCGCGAATACTGGCTGCCGCATTGGCGCGATGCCGTGGTCGAGGGCAAGACCTGCTCGCTGATGGCCAGTTACAACGCCATCAACGGCACACCGAACAATATTAACCACTGGCTGCTCACCGATCTGCTCAAAAACGAATGGAAGCACGACGGCTTCGTCGTCTCCGATCTCGGCGGCGTGAAAACCATGGTCGAGGGCCATGAGAAAAGCAAAATGACCTACGTCGATGCCGTCGCCCAGTCGCTGATGGCTGGTTGTGACTTTTCCGACAAGGAGTTCGAGGAAAACATCCCCGCCGCCGTGCGCGAGGGCAAGCTCACCGAGGAGCGCCTCGACGACGCCGTGACCCGCGTGCTGCGCGTCCGTTTCCGCCTCGGCGAGTTCGATCCATTCGACTCCGGCCCTTACAGCAAAATCTCGCCCGACGTCGTCGGTAGCCCCGCGCACCGGGCCATCGCGCTCAAGGCCGCGCAACAATCCATTGTGCTGCTCAAAAACGACAAGCAATTCCTCCCGCTCGACAAAACCAAGCTCAAGCGCATCGCCGTGCTCGGCCCCTTGGCCGACCAAATTCTGACCAACAATTACAACGGCAAAACCAGTAATGTCATCACCGCCTTGCAGGGCATCAAAGACCGTGCCGCCGGCGGCACAGAGATACTCACCACCTATGGGGACGTGGTCGATGGCGGACCAAAGCGGTGGGTCAAAGTGACGCCCGAGGACAAGATCGACAAGGACGCCGAGCTGAAAAAGGCGGTCGAACTCGCCAAACAGGCGGATGTCGCCATCGTTTTCGTCGGCACCACCGGAGCCGTCGAGCAAGAGGGCCGCGACCGCAAAACCCTCGGCTTGACCGGCAATCAGGAGGAACTCGTCAAAGTCGTCCTCGCCGCCAACCCTCGCACGGTCGTCGTGCAAATGAGCGCCGGCCCGCTGACCGTTCCGTGGCTGAAAGAAAACATCCCCGCCATCCTCCAGGCGTGGTGGCCCGGCGAGGAAGGCGGCCACGCCATCGCCGACGTGCTCTTCGGCGACGTCAACCCCGCCGGACGCCTGCCGCACACCGTCTATGCCTCCGAAAAGCAAGTGCCGCCGCTCGACGAATACGACGTCACCAAAGGCTTCACCTACATGTATCTCAACGGCGCGCCGCTCTATCCCTTCGGCCACGGGCTGAGTTACACCACATTCGCCTATTCCAACCTGCGGTTAAGGGCCAAAGAAGTTGCCACGGGTGACCAAGTCAGGGTCACCGTGGATGTCCAAAACACCGGCCAGCGCGCGGGTGACGAAGTCGTGCAGCTTTACGTTCACGAGTTGAAACCCGCCGTCAAACGTCCAGCCAAAGAACTCCGGGGCTTCAGCCGCATTGCGCTCCAACCCGGCGAAAAGAAAACCGTCAGCCTCAGCCTGCCCGCCGAAAAACTCGCCTATTGGGACGAGAAAACCCACGGCTTCGTCGTCAATCCTGGCCCCTTCGACGTGCTCGTCGGCGCTTCCTCCGAAGACATTCGCGTGCAGGATCAACTCACCATTCGACCCTAACTCCGCGCCTTCACCGAGCGCCGGTTCGTCTTCAATTTCTGCTGAAGCAAGATGAGCACGGCGGCTTCCTCGGGCTTTAACTTCGAGAGCGACCGGTCGATTTTTCCCTCCACTCGCTGCTGGACCGTGGCGATGGTGTCGCCGGTGAGATAGCTGTCGAGGATCACCGGATGCACGTAGCATTTGCGGCAAACGGAGGGCGTGTTGCCGAGCATCTTCGCGACGGCTTCGATGGCGGAAACGACGTTTCTCTTCGCCTCGGCTTGCGCGTCAAACGCCTCAAACTCCCGCAGCGCGATCGCCGCCAGCACCGTCCCGGCCCACGTCCGGAAATCCTTGGCGCTGAAGTCCTCGCCGGCGATCCCGCGCAGGTATTCGTTCACGTCCTGCGAGGTGATCGTGTGCAGCTCGCCGTCCTCGCCTTCATACTCGAACAAATCCTGACCCGGCATCTCCTGACAACGCCGCACGATCTTCGCCAGTTGCGGATCTTTCACCGCGATCTCGTGACGCACCCCACTCTTGCCCTTGAAGGCAAACTCGATCTTCGCCCCCCGCACGCGCACGTGCCGGTTGCGCATCGTGGTCAGGCCATAGGAGCCGTTTTGCTTCACGTATTCGTCGTTGCCGACACGAATCAAAGTCCCTTCGAGCAGGCTCACCACCGTCGCGAGCACCTTCTCGCGAGGCATTCCACGGCGGGCGAGATCGCGTTTCACCCGGCGGCGAATCTTCGGCAGCACCCGCGCAAAAGCGATCATGCGGCCAAATTTATTCTCATCCCGATGCTCCCGCCATTTCGGGTGATAACGATATTGCTTCCGCCGCCGGGCATCGCGTCCGGTGGCTTGAATGTGGCAATTTTCGAGTGGGCAAATCCACACGTCCGTCCAGGCAGGCGGGATCGCCAGCCGCTTGATCCGAGTCAGGGTCGAATCATCGTCCACGGGAGTTCCATTCGGATGGAGGTAAACGATTTCCTCGCCCCGTTTCTCACGCCGGATGCCCGGTCGATCGTCGTGCGTGTAGCGTAGCCCGGCCTCCCTGGCCTCTTCCTGAAGGGCGTCCACAAACGGATTCGGGATTTCGGCGGAGGGGCCATTCATCACACCTCTGATTCGATTCTAACTCGACTCACGAGCGTGGAAAAACACGAACCGACGACGCTAAGAAGCAGACCGACGGCGCTAAAAAGCAGCGTGGAGGTCTAAAAAAGTAGCGTGGAGACGCTAAATAGCGGCGTGGAGGTGCTAAAAAGTGGCGTGGAGACGCTAAAAAGCAGCGGGGAGGCCTTAAAAAGTGGCGCGGACACGTTAAAAACCGGAGCGACGGAGCTAAAAACAGCGCGTGATCCTTTACGGAGCAGTTACGGGAGCCAACACGTAGCGAAATCCATAAACCACGTCGCGCTCGTTGCGATCCGTGACATTCCGATAAGCGCTGAGGATTTCCGCCCGATCCTTCGTTCCCCAGGAGCCGCCCCGCAGCAGGCCCCAGCCGCGCTCGCTGGCGTTGTAACTGTCGGCGCACCATTCCCAGACATTGCCGCTAAGGTCGTAAAAGCCATTTGAGTTAGGTGGAAATGAAGCCACGGGCGCCGTTTGCAGATAACCGTCGGCGTATTTCGGCAAACCCAGATTCGCGATCGCAGGCGGAGGCGGCCAGGTTTTGCCCCACGGGAAAAGCTCCTTGTTGCGCCCGTCGCGCTTCTCGGGAGTGTCGCCCGGCTCCACGGGCAGACCGGCTGCGGCGCTCCATTCGGCGTCGGTCGGCAGGCGATATTCCAGCGTCTGATCGATCTGACCCGCCGCCTGTTCCCGGGCGGTGAGCCAATGGCAAAAGGCGTTGGCGTCGTTCCAATTCACGCTCACCACGGGGTAGAGATCGGTCGAGGCAAAGTCGGGCTTCTGCCAAACCGCCCCGGTCGCCGCGCAAAATTCCAGCCAATCCCGCACGCGCGTCTCGGTGTCGGCCACCCAGAGATCGGCCACGTCGGGCAAGGGGAGAAGTTTTTGCCCGAGCGAATTCGTAAACGGCTGGCCCGGAGTTACAATCCGCTCACGCTCCAGACGCGCGGCGAGAAAGGTCTGGCTGGCGGCCTCGACCTTCCCCTGAACGTGCGCCGTGCGCCAGCCGGGAAGCTGTATTTCGTAGTCCACTTCGCCGGGCGTGATGTCGTCGAGGAGGCAGGGCGTGTGGCCGATTTCGACGCCGTTGTGCAGGACGCGCGCGCCGTTCGGGGCGCTGATGATTTTCACGCTGCCGTTGGTGAAACGGAGTTGCGCCGTGTTTGCCAGATTGGGCTGCAACTCGACTGTTTGCTCGACGGTGGCGGCGGCGATTTGCGCGACGATGCGGTATTCGCCCGTGGGCAGATTCTTGCAGGAAAACGGCGTCACGCCCTGCTGGCGAGTGGGTTTTTCATCGCGGAAATGAAGCGGCCCCTCCAGCGTGCAGGCGGCTCCGGCGGGCTCGGACGTGATCTCCAGATCGCCGTGGCTGCGAGCGAGGACAAAGGCGGCCGGGGCCGCATTCTGCTCCGGCTCGACTTTCATTCGTATGTCCACCGGCGCAAACCCGTCGCGCATGATGTGCAGCCGGTAATCGCCCGGCTCGACGCTGGAAAATTTCGCCGGACTGCTGCGCACTTTCTCGCCGAGCAGCACAGTGGCTCCCGGCGGCTCGGTCAGAATCGTGACGCTTCCCGGCTTCTCGTTCGGCGCACTTTTGGTGAAGTGAAATGCGGTCCAGCCCGCGAGCAGGAGCAGCAGCGCGGCCAGCATTCGTTTCACCGGACGCTTCTTGCGCTCGGCGTCGAGCAAGGCGAGTTCGTGTCCCATCGCGGCGGCGCTGGCGTGGCGGCGCTTCGGATCGTTGGCGCAGGCCTTCAGCAAAACCGGGTTCAGCCGCAGCAGGAGCGCGCGGTCGTCGCGTTCATCCAGATCGTCCGGCAGATCGGGAAAATCCATCCGGTCGCGGCCCATGCTGATCTCGTAGAGCACTTTGCCGAGGCTGTAGAGATCGGCCGAATTCGAGCCCGGTCCCTCCGCCGGAACGTAGCCTTCGGTGCCGACGAACGACTTTTGGCCGGTCGCCGCGACGAGTCCGATGTCGGCCAGTTTCGGTTCGCCGCCGACAAAGATGATGTTCGCTGGTTTGATGTCGCGATGCGCCAGCCCATGACGATGCAACTCGGCCAGAGCCGACGTTAATGCGACTCCGAGGCGAATGCATTCCGCCGCAGGAAGGCGCGTTTCCCGGGTGAGTTCGCTCGCCAAAGTGCGCGGCTGATACGTCTCCGGCTCGATCTGTTTCCCGCCGCCGACGTCGTCCGCCAGCTCCATGATGTAATAAAAAAACGCGTTGTGCGGATCGCGCCCGACATGCAGCAAATGGACGAAGCCGCGATGCGCCCGCGACACGGGTTCAAAGGCGGTCATGCCGCCAAATTCACGTTGAAAAATCCGCTCGTGATCGAAGTTGGCCCGCCAAATGACTTTCACCGCCCGCCACGCTCCGGTGATGCTTCGCGCAAGCCAGATTTCCCCGTAGGCGCCGCGTCCGATCACGCGCAGCATCTCGTGGTCTGGAATCGTGGGAGGCATCGGCTAAGAAAGATTTAGCCACAACCGAGTCGGACGAGATAGCTCCTTATTTATTTTTCTCCATCAGAGGAGCAAAGAACACAGAGTTCACAGAGGAAAATCAGGTCGCTCCGCCCGTGGCTAAATCTTACCCGAATCCAGCCGTTTCACCTCGGCCTTGAGCAGTCCCCGAATGCGGTGACAAATGAGGTAAACCTGCGCGATGTTCACCTGCAATTCGGAGGCGACTTTTTGCACCGGCCATTCCTTCAACGTGTGGCAGTCGAAGACTTGATAGTGACGCGGCTCGACTCGTTTTTTGATGTTCGCCAGCGCCGCTTCGAGCAGGTGCGTGCGCCATTCTTTTTCCCAGACCTCGCTGAGCCGGCCCGCGCCATCGGGCAGCCGGTCGAGTGCGGCGGTGCGTCCGGTTTCTTCTTTTAAGAGATCGTTGTAACCCGGTTCGCGCTTCCGAAATTGATCCGCGATTCGCCAGCGGGTGATGTTCAGCAGCCAACCCTTGAAGGAGCCGATCTCGGGATCGTAGCGGAGACGACCGATGTTTTTCGAGACGGTGATGAGCGTTTCCTGCACCACCTCATCCGCCTCCGACTCGCTTAAGCCGGAGCGTCGTGCCGCGTGGTGAATCAGCTTCCGGTAAGTGGCATGGAACTCGTGCCAGAGCCGGTGATCGTCGTGGTTGGCGAGCTTCTCCACGAGACTGCGGCGCGTCGGGAGAAAGCTGTGTTTCATCGCCGCAGTCTAGCGTCCGCAAAGTTTTTTGAAAGATTCCCGAAATGTCTCCGTATGGAATCTCATGGGAAACATTTTATCATTCTTCAAAAAGCTGCTGCACACCCTCTTCGGGAACCTCGACTGGTCGCCGCCCGGCTGGTTGCGCTGGATCGGTCGGCATCGCCTCGCCAGCCTCGCCGTCCTCCTCATCGGAGTCTCACTCGCCTGGACCGCAAACTGGCTGCAACACCGCCCTAAGCCGCTCGCGATCCATGTCACAGCGCAAGAAATCGGGCTCATGCCGTTCGTGGAAAAAGCCACGCCGCCGCCGCTGCGAATCGACTTCGATCGTTCTGCGGCTCCGTTGTCGAACGTCGGGAAAGTCATCAAAACCGGCATTGAAATGGAACCCGCCATGCCCGGCGAATGGAGTTGGGAATCGGATCGAACGCTTCAGTTTCAGCCCAAAACCGAGTGGCCTGCGGGAGTCACCTACAAGGTTCGTTTCCAACCCGGCTTCGTCCGCCAGGATCTGCCGCTGGATCACACGAAACTAACCATTACCACGCCCGCCTTTGCGAGCCGGGTGCGCGAGTTTAGCTTCTATCAAAATCCCAAGGACCCGGCGATCCGGCAACTCGTCGCCACGCTGGAATTTACCCACCCGGTGCTGCGCGGCGAATTGGAGAATCAGATCGATCTCAGCCTCATCGGAGGCGCGCCGATTTTTGCCAGTGGAAAACCCAAGTTCACCCTCGAATACGGCTTGCAGGACCGCGTTGTTTACCTGCGAAGCGCCCCGGTTCAGCTCCCGCCCGTGGAGGACTTTGCGCGCCTGCTTCTATCCAACGAGATCCGTCCGATGCACGGGAAAACTTCCGCCAGCGAAGACGTGATTGCCAAGGTGAAAGTGCCGGATCGCTACAGCTTTTTCCGCATCGACACGATTCACGGCGACATTGTTAGGAAAGCCGACGGTGAGCTAGAGCAAATTCTCCTCGTGGACACGACCGCCGAAATCAAGCCCGAGACCGTCGCTTCCGCTCTGGAAATGTTCCTGCTCCCACCGCGCCCGAGTCATCTGCCTCGCTGGCAAAGCGCGAGCGAAATCACACCTGAGATTCTCGCGCAATCGACTAACATTCCACTTACACTCCTGCCAGCGGGGCGTCCGACGGCGACGCAGGTTTCATTCAAATTCAAGATCGAGCAAAATGGGCAGCTCTTTGTTAGGATTCACAAAAATATCGAGGCGCTCGGCGGTTATCCGCTGAAGGATGACTACCGCACGGTCCTCGCCGTGCCGGAGCCGCCCAAGGAGCTAACCTTTCAGAGCGAGGGCGGTTTGCTGGCCCTCAGCGGCGAGCGAAAACTCTCCGTAAAATCGCGCGGCATCCCTGGCATTCGCTACGAACTCGCCCGCGTTCAGTCGAATCAAATCAACCATCTCATCAGCCAGACCGAGGGTAATTTTCAGCACCCGAATTTTCTCGGCGACTACTTCAACGAGGAGAATATATCCCGCATCGCCGAGGAGAAACAGAGCGTCGCACTGACCAGCCGTTTCTCTGCTAACTATTCCACGTTCGACTTCTCGAGTCATCTCGCCATGCCTGCCGACGGCGGCAGCGAGCGAGGGCTTTTCTTCCTCCGCGCCCAAGCTTGGAATCCGAAAAATGATGCCATCGAGGACACGAGCGCCGCGATGCGCTTCATCCTCGTGACCGACCTCGGGCTGCTAACAAAATATAACTCCGATGGCAGCCGCGATGTCTTCGTCATGAGCATCAAAGCCGGATTACCCGCCACCGGAGTCACAGTCGAACTACTAGGCAAAAACGGTGAGCCGCTTCTAACTCAAATCACCGGCGGCGATGGACGCGTTTCCTTCCCAAAACTCACCGACGAGCGCCGCGAGAAAGAGCCTGTCGCCTTCGTCGCGCGGCTCGGCGAGGACGTTTCCTTTCTCCCTTGCAACCGCGAAGACCGGAAGCTGGATTTCTCGCGCTTCGACATCGGCGGCGTGACTAACATTCACCCGGAAACGCTCGACGCCTTTGTCTTTTCCGAGCGCGGAATTTATCGTCCCGGCGACACCGTTCACCTCGCCTGGGCGATCAAACAGCGCAACTGGCTGGGCAATCTGGAAGGCCTGCCCATCGAGATCGAAGTCACCGATTCGCGAGGCAAATCGGCTTTGGTGAAACGAATGTCACTCACCCGCGACGCGTTTGCCTCGCTCGATTTTGCCACAGTCAACGAGTCGCCATCGGGACAATATGGCTGCGACATTTATCTGGTTAGAAATGGCTGGCGAGACATCCGTCTCGGCGGTGCCAATTTCACCGTGAAAGAGTTTCTGCCCGACCGAATGAAACTCGAAACGAAGCTCAACAAAACCGCCGCAATAGGCTGGATCACGCCCGACCAGATCGAGGCGGAACTCACCTTGCGCAATCTCTATGGAACTCCCGCCACCAACCGGCGGATTGTTAGCACGCTGCAAATTTCCCCGCGCGGATTTTCCTTCCCGGAATACGCCGACTTCACCTTCTACGATCGGCTGCTCGACCAGGAAAAAGAACCGCGTCTGCACGAGGTCGAGGTGTCCGATCAAACCACAGGACCAGACGGTGTCGCGCATGTGCCGTTCGGGCTGGAAAGCTACGCCAACGCGACCTGGCAGATGGATTACTATGCCGAGGCCTTCGAGGGAAACAGCGGCCGCTGCGTCACCGGCCGTGCGTCGGCGATTGTCTCCGCGCAACCGTGGCTGATCGGCCACAAATCAGACGGTGATCTGAGTTTCATCCAAGTTGGCACCCAGCGCGCCGTGCAGTTCATTGCGGTCAATCCCAAGCTCGAAAAAATAGAGCTGACTAACATCGAAATGCGACTCATCGAGCAAACACATTTGTCGATGTTAGTCAAAAAAGAAAATGGAAACTATGCCTACGAATCCGTCACGCAGGACGAGGAACTCAGCCGCGACAGGATCGCATTTCCATTCGACGGATTTTCCTGGAACACGCCCTCAACACGTCCCGGCGACTTCATCTGCGAGCTCTGGAACGAAGCCGGTGAGCGCGTTTCCCGCGTGGAGTTTCGCGTCGTCGGGGCAGGGGAGCTAACACGTGGGTTGGATCGCAACGCGGAGCTGCAAATCCAGCTCGACAAGGTTGAATACAACGCGGGCGACACCATGCAAGTGAGCCTGCGCGCGCCCTACACCGGCAGCGGTCTGATCTCCATCGAGAGCAATCACGTGCACAGCTTCGCGTGGTTCAAGGCAGACGCGGCGAGCAGCGTGCAGACGATACAAATCCCGGCTGATTTTGAGGGCACGGGCTATGTAAGTGTCGCGTTTATTCGCGGTCTCGACTCGAAAGAAATATTCACGTCGCCGTTGAGTTATGGCGTGGTTCCATTCAAAGCCAACTTCGACCGACGCCGCGTGAAGATCGAGGTTAACACCAAGTCAGAAGTCAAGCCGGGTGAAAAACTAACCATTCATTACAAGACGGATCGCCAGTCAAAAATCGTCCTCTTCGCCGTGGACAAGGGCATCTTGCAAGTCACCAACTACCAGACGCCCGATCCGCTGGCGTGGTTCTTTCGCAAGACGCGGCTGGAGACGCAAACGTCCCAGATTGTCGATCTGCTCATCCCGGAATTTTCACTCCTGCGCCAGCTATCAGCGCCCGGTGGCGGTGAGGACAACAAGCTCAATCCATTCCGCCGCATGACGGAGAAACCAGTCGTCTGGTGGTCGGGCATCATCGATGCCAACACCACCGACCAGACAATCGACTACGACGTTCCAGACTACTTCAACGGCACGCTGCAAGTCATGGCCGTGGCGATCAGCGGCGACTCCGTGGGCTCGTCCGAGCTGCCGGTGCTAGTAAGCGGACCATTCATCATCACACCCGGTGTTCCGCTGGCTGTGGCTCCGGGTGATGAATTCACCGCAGGCGTGACCGTAGCTAACAATCGCGCTGGTTCTGGTCCCGATGCCGTGATTCGATTGGAAGTCGAACCTTCCGCGCAACTGGAGCTGGTCGGAGCGCTGTCCGTGGACTTGAAAATCCCGGAGAATCAAGAGGTGAGCACGACGATTCGGGTGCGAGTCAAACGCAGCCTGGGTGCGGCGAGTTTGAACTTTATCGCGTCGCAAGGCGGTGAATCGAGTCACCTGGCGGCGACCTTAAGCGTACGTCCAGCGACTCCGTTTATGGTCGAGTTGCGCTCGGCCAGTTTCAAAAAAGGAACGCAGGAAATGCCATTGTTGGGAGGCTGGTTCGATGAATATCGCCAGGGCAACGCGACGATTTCCGCAGTTCCACTCGGACTCGCCAAGGGCTTGGACTTCTACTTGAAGAACTATCCCTATGGTTGCAGCGAGCAGATCATGAGCGGGGCGTTTGCGAGGTTAGTGCTGGCGGACGAGGCGGATTTCGGCCAGTCGCGCGAGTTCGTGCAGAGTCAAATGGAACTCGTCTATGCCAGGCAGCGGACACGTCAGGCGGGCAACGGTTCTTTTGGCTACTGGACGGCGGAGGAAAGCAAAGGGCCGGATTTCATCAGCGCCTACGTGATGCATTTCCTGATCGAGGCGAAGGCTGCCGGCTTCAACCCGCCAAATGATTTGCTGGAAAATGGACTGCGTCATCTGCGCGATGTGGCGGCGATGGAACCTCGTGATCTGGAGCAGGCGCGGGCGATTGCCTACTCCATCTATCTTCTCACGAGGGAGGAGCAAGTGACGACTAACCAAGCCCTCAATCTGCAAGACACTCTGGAACGCCGCTGGAAAAAGAAATGGCACTCTGATCTAACCTCCGCCTATCTCGCGGCCACTTGGAAAATGCTCAAGACCAGCAAAGGCGACGACCTGATCGGCGGCTACAAGTTGGGCGACATTCCCGATGAGGATCGCTGCGATTTCTACGACGAGCTTTCCGCCGACTCTCGTTATCTGGCATTGCTGGCGCGCCACTTTCCAGAACGATTGAAGAAGGTAACTCCTGAGCAATACGCCAAATATCTGGCACCCATCGGCGAGGGACATTACAGCACGATTTCTGCGGCGTATGCGGTGCTGGCGCTGAAGAGTTACTCGCAACTCATAGCCCAGCATCCACCGAAACTGAGTGTTCCCGGAGTTAAGTTAGAAGGCAATCTGGTGCAGCGCGGTGAGATTCCCAAGGAACTTAAAAAGCTTCTCTTCGCCGTCGAGGGACAGCCAGGACCGCTGGGAGTTTTTGCGCAAACTTGGGAAGCAGGCTTCCAAGTGCAGCCTTCTAAAAAGGCTGTGAACAAAGGCATGGAAGTCTGGCACGAGCTGATCGATGAAAATGGCGCGGCTGTGACGAAGATCACCTTGGGAAAACCCGTCACCGTTCGTGTGGTTGCCCGCTCGATGGAGAAGAGCCGCATCGCCAATGTGGCCATCATCGACCTGGTGCCCGGCGGCTTTGAAATCGTGGCGGATTCCATCAAGCCCGGACGCTCCAATCTACCCGGTCTCGACTATGTCGAGGTAAGGGAGGATCGCGTGATTCTCTTCGGACAGCTAGGAAAAGACACGAGCGAATGGAAGTGGCAGTTGCGCCCGATCAGCGAGGGGAAATTCACCGTTCCACCAGCCTACGCGGAGTCGATGTATGACCGCACACTCCAGTCGCATGGCGTGGCCAGTAGCATTGAGGTCGTGCAGCCATGAGGAAGCGTTTGTTAGCTAGAACACTGCAACTCCTGCTGACATTAGGAGCGCTCTGGCTGCTTCTGCCAAAGCCGTCGCTGCTGGATGGCATTTCGTTTTCCAGAGAGGTATTTGACTCCCATGGACAGCGGCTGGCGGTGACGCTTTCCGCTGACGAAAAATACCGGATATACACTCCACTGCGGAAGATTGCACCCGAAGTCATTCGAGCGACACTGGAGCACGAGGATCGTTATTTCGAGACGCATCCGGGTTTCAATCCCGTGTCGCTAGTACGCGCCGCCGGGCGTTATATGAGCGGCCACAAACGCGGCGGCGCGTCCACGATTACGATGCAACTCGCGCGTCTGCGATACGGGCTGCACACACGCAGCATCGGCGGCAAGTTGAATCAAATTCTCCACGCATTGGAACTGGAGCGTCATTATTCCAAGGAGGAAATCCTCGAAGCCTACTTCAACCTCGCGCCCTACGGCGGCAATCTAGAGGGAGTCGGTGCCGCGAGTCTTGCGTTGTTTCGCAAGTCGCCTGCGGAGATTTCCAAGTATGAGGCGCTGGCCTTGAGCGTGATCCCGCAGAGTCCGGCTCGGCGCGGTCCGCTGCGAGATCGGGAGAACCCAGCGTTGCAAGCGGAAATGGTTAGAAAAGGCGGAAGCGAGGCTGGGCAGTTTTGCGTGATCTATCGCGGAATGCCTGCCACGGAGGCGCCGCATTATGTGAGAAGCATTCTTGGAAAAAGCACCGGACGCGAGGTGAAAACGACCATCGACCGCGACTCGCAGCGGATGTTAGTCGAAGTGACTTCCTCCTATCTCCGCACACAGCAACGTCTCGATCTTCAGAATGCCTCGGTGATCCTCTTCGACTGGCAAAAAATGCAGACGGTCGCGCATCTCGGCTCTGCGGATTTTTCCAATCGCTCGATCAGCGGCCAGGTCGATGGCGCGCGTGCCCTGCGCTCGCCAGGTTCAACGTTGAAGCCGCTGGTTTACGCGCTGGCCATGCAGCAGGGACTGATTCATCCCGACTCGATTTTGCTCGATGCGCCGCGTTCGTTTGCCGGTTACAACCCAGAGAACAGCGACCGCGAATTTGCCGGTCCGATTCACGCATCGGATGCGCTCGCCCGCAGCCGAAATGTTCCCGCAGTGGAACTATCATCGCGTTTGCACGAGCCCGATCTCTATCAATTTCTCGGACAGTGCGGCGTGCATTTTCCGAAACCAGCGACGTGGTATGGACTAAGTCTGCCGCTCGGGGGCGGCGAGGCTAGACTGGAGGATTTGGCGCGGCTCTATGCGATGTTAGCTCGCAATGGCGAGATGAACGGACATCAGAATCTAACTCCCGAGGCGGCGTTTCTAACATTGGAGATGTTGCGCAAGACCGCGCCGCCCAATGGCTACACTTTGCACGAGCCCGTCTTCTGGAAAACGGGCACCTCGCATGGCTATCACGATGCCTGGTCGGTGGGCGTTTGCGGCCCGTATGTCCTGGCGGTATGGGTCGGGAATTTCGACGGACACGCCAATCCTGCGTTGATGGGACGCATCGCCGCGGCGCCGCTCTTTTTCCAAATCCTGGAGACGCTGGAAAACGCGGGCCAGCTCCCATCCGTGCCGCATCTGCCGCCAGCAGGCGCGAATCTGTGCCAAGTCGAACTCTGCTCCGTCTCCGGTCAACTGCCCGGGTCGCACTGCAAGTCGCACCGCCCCGGCTGGTTCATTCCCGGGGTGTCGCCGATAGAGACTTGTGCGGTGCATCAGGAAATTTTCATCGATTGCGAGTCGGGTCTGCGCCTGCTCACGGACCAAGGATCGCGCCCGGTGCGGAGGGAAATTTTCGAGTTTTGGCCGAGTGACATCCAGAAACTATTCGCGAAGGCGGGTTTGCCGCGCCGCCAGCCGCCGCCATTTGCACCGACGGATCAGACGTTGAACGCCACTGGCTCGACCCTTAAGATCATTTCGCCGCGAGCCGGGACGATTTATACGCGCCAATCCAACGGTGTGCGCGAACTCGCCCTGCGCGCGAATTTTTCCCCGGAAACGAAGCGTCTTTTCTGGTTCGACGGCGCACAATTCATCGGAGCCTGCGCGCCGGAAGCCTCGCTCCATTGGTCGCCGGGAGCGGGTGCGCATCAGGTCGTGGTCATCGACCAAAACGGACGGCAGGACGTGGCGAAGATCCAAATCGAAGTCGTCGGAAACGCTGGCTGAGCGGAGTTAGATAGTTCTCTCTGCGCGTGGAAAAAACTGGTCGGGCTGGCGGGATTCGAACCCGCGGCCTCCTCGTCCCGAACGAGGCGCTCTACCAAGCTGAGCCACAGCCCGATGTGACTAAATCTTAAACATTTTTCCGGCTCGCTGCATCCGAATTTTTTGAGGTTACTAGAAGGAAAATGAAAGGGCCAATTCCGGCCCGATCGCATTCAGACCCGGATTGGGGTTGGTCTGGCCGCCGTTCGACAGGTGCTGGAAAAGCACGCCAGTTCGCAGTGAGACGCGGTCGGCCACTTTCCAGCCGACACCAGCGCTGGCGAGAATGTTGAGGGTGAAATCCTGGCCCTGACCGCCCTTCACGCCACGGCTGTCGATGGCCCCAACCCCGCCACCCGGGCTAAAGTAAAATGAAAGTCGCTCGTCGCCGCGCCACCATTCAAAGGAAGGCCGCAGGGCCAGTCCGAAATAATGCGTTTCCGGGCCGCCAAAGATCGGTTCCGCAATCACCGTCGCCGTGTTGCGAATGCAAAACGTCCCGGAGCCCAGCGGCCAGTGCATCCAGCCCGGCGACTTCAGCGTGAGGAGCGCGGGGGCCATGCGGTATGGATGATTCGCCAGCGGAGAGATGATTTTCTTCAGAAACGCCCCGCTGAGATCCAGCGTCCAGCTTTCGCGCTCGAGCTGGCTCGGCAAACCATGCTCCACCACCGGCATCGGCTCGCCCGCCTGCAGCGTCGAGAAAGTCCCCAGGAACAACAGCAGCCAGGCGCGCATTTTCATCGTTGGAATGGACACAGCTTTGCGCCATTTGCCACCGGAAATAGCGAGCCGGGCCTCATTCGAGTTGTATTCCCATGGCGGCGCGTGTTGGCTGGTCGGCTCCACATGATTCGCACCGCATTCGTCCTTGGCGCCGGACTCGGCACCCGGCTCAAGCCCCTCACCGAGCTCCTGCCCAAGCCGCTCATCCCTGTTTTTCACAAGCCGCTCATCACCTTCGCCTTCGATCATTTGCTCGCGCAGGGATTCGATCAATTCATCGTCAATACCCACCATCTGCCTCAGTGCTACGACGAAGAATTTCCCGATTATCGCTATGGAAAACAAGAAATCGTCTTTCGCCACGAGAAGCGCCGACTCGAAACCGGCGGCGGCATTAAAAACATTGAGGACCTCGTCCACGGCGAGCCGCTCCTCGTCTATAACGGCGACATTCTAACCGATCTTCCCATCGAAAAAGCCCTCGCCGATCACGAGCGCAGCGGGCGGCTCGCCACCATGATTTTGCGCTCATCCGGCGGGCCGTTGCAGGTCGCCTTTGATTCGAGTTCCAGTCATATCATCGACATCGCGCAACGCCTCGGTGTCGCCCCAGACGCGCCACGTTATCTCTTCACCGGCATCTACATTTTGGAGGCGGAAATCTTTGCCCACATTCCGGCGGACACGCAGATTTCCATCATCCCGATTCTCTGCGATCTGATTCGCGATCAACCCGGCAGCGTCGGCGGCATTGTCCTCGACGAAGGGCATTGGTGGGACCTCGGAACGCCCGCTCAATACCTCGAAGTCCACCGCCATTTCTACG
Source organism: Chthoniobacterales bacterium (assembly GCA_039930045.1). NCBI lineage: Bacteria > Pseudomonadati > Verrucomicrobiota > Spartobacteria > Chthoniobacterales > Chthoniobacterales bacterium. Next base: position 46,134 of record JBDSQB010000007.1, read on the forward strand.
ATCAATATCTCGATGCTGAGAATCCAGCCAAACTCGACTGGCCGATGCCGATCCAGCCCTCTGCCTGCATGGTGGATGTCGCTCTGGAAGGCTTGGTGAGCATTGGAAAAAATGTCGAACTCGCCCCCGGTAGCAGCCTGAAGGATATGATCGTCTGGCAGGGGACAAAATTTTCTTCGCCTGTCCATTACAGCAACGGTATTCTAACTCCACGCGGCTTTTTGACCGCCTGAAACGTCTCATGCTCCCCACATCGCTTCTCGATCACACCTGCGCGAAATTCCCCGATTTTGCGCCCGAAGATATCGCTGTAACTCCGCTCGAAAAAGGTGGATCGGACCGCAAGTTCTATCGTATCGATACGGGCGGCGGACGTTCCCTCATCCTCGTGAAATACGGCGATCAACGGGAGGAAAACCGGCACTACGTCGAAGTCGCGCACTTTCTCGCCGACCGCGGAATCAACATCCCGCAGATCTACCATCACGACGCCAGCGAAGGCCTTATCTGGATGCAGGACCTCGGCGAGATCGACCTCTGGGCGCACCGCAACGAACCTTGGGAAACGCGGAAAGTTTACTATCAAAAAACGCTCGACCAGGCCGCCCGGCTCCACGCGCTCGATCCGCAGACATCGCTGCAACTCCAGCCCATTTTCGACTCGCATCTCTATCAGTGGGAGCAAAATTATTTCTTCGAGAATTGCCTCGGACTTCACTTCGGAATCGAGTTTGAGGCGAGTTCCATTCCCATGTTAGAAACCATTCGCGAGCGTCTTTCTGAGCAGCCGCGAGTATTGATTCATCGCGATTTCCAGTCGCAAAACATCATGGTGCGCGACGAGGACGCCTGGCTGATCGATTTCCAGGGAATGCGTCCGGGGTTGCTTCAATACGATCTCGCTTCACTGCTCTACGATCCGTATGTCGATCTAACCAAAAGTGAGCGGAGTGAGATGCTAACATACTATCAATCGGTCGCTGACATCGCCGATCCTAACTTCACGCGAACCTTCCACGACTGCGCCTTGCAACGTCTCATGCAAGCCCTCGGCGCCTACGGATTTCTCGGTCATCACAAAGGCAAGCCGGAGTTCCTGCGCCACATTCCCAAAGCGCTCGCGTCGTTGCGGGAAGTCATTGGCGAAATGCAGGGCATGGAGAAGCTGTCGAACATTCTCGAAGCGTTATGAATCCTGCGGCGCATTCTTCGGGAGCGCACGCGTCTCGCGTGCTCCAGCGGACGTCTCGAGAGCCGGCCCTTTCGCGAGACGCAAAAGGGAACACGCGAGACGCGTGCGCTCCCAAAGAATCTGTGCATCCACGTTTAACTAACTATGGATGAGCTTTTCACCAGCGAACCCCAGGTTCTAACCGTTGGCGAACTCACGCGCAGCATTCGCGATTTGCTGGAAGGCCGCCTTGGGGATGTGTGGGTGGAAGGGGAAATTTCCAACCATCGCAAGCAGGCTTCTGGACACCAGTATTTCACGCTAAAGGATGATCGTGCACAACTGGCTTGCGTTCTGTTTGCGCGGACGGCGACGAGGCAAAAACTCACCGACGGCATGGCCGTGCAAGTCTTTGGCAACGTGACGGTTTACGAGGCGCGAGGGCAGTATCAGATGATCGTGCAAAAGGTCCAGCCGCGAGGGCAGGGGGCGTTGCAGGCGAAGTTCGAGGCCTTAAAGCGCAAGCTGGATGCGGAGGGTTTGTTCGATGTTAGCAGGAAGCTAGCATTGCCAAAATTTCCGAGAACCATCGGACTCGTCACGTCGCCGACCGGAGCCGCCTTGCAGGACATGGTGAACGTCTTTGCGCGTCGTGCGCCGTGGCTGCGATGGCTGCTGATTCCAGTGAAAGTCCAGGGCGCGGAAGCCGCTGCGGAAATCGCCGGCGCGATCCGGCAGTTCAACGCCGATCATGCGAGTTCCATCGATGTCTTAGTCGTCGGACGCGGCGGGGGGAGCATCGAGGATTTGTGGCCGTTCAACGAGGAAATCGTCGCCCGCGCCATCCATGCGAGTTCCATTCCTATCGTGTCGGCCGTGGGGCATGAAATCGATTTCACCATCGCCGATTTCGTCGCCGATTTGCGCGCGCCGACTCCGAGCGCCGCCGCAGAAATGGTCGTGCCGGACGGGGAGGAACTGGCTCACCGGCTGCGCGTGCTAACCTCGCGTCTGCGCCAGTGTCTCCAGGCCACGATCACTCATGAAAAAGAGAAACTCACCGGACGTCTCGCCCCGGCGTTGCAGCGGGAGGTGTTGCGGATCGTCGAGCAACACCAGCAATCCGCGGATTTTCTGGCGAGCGATCTGGCGCTGAATCTGGAGCGTCAAATGTCGGCGCTGGAACAACGTTTTGCGCGCGCGCTCGGTTCGCTGCAACAGCATCGGCCCGATCAGATTCTTGCGCTCAAGCGGCAGTCGTTTCAGCAGAAGCGGGAGCAGTTTCTAACCATCACGCGCCAATCCCTCGCGCACCGCAAAAACCGGCTCGAACAATGCGGCGGCCTCCTGCGCGTGCTCGGGCCGGAATCCACGCTGAAGCGGGGTTACAGCATTCTCACGCGGGCGGACGGATCGGTCGTCACGAGTGCGGCGGCGGTCGCGGCTGGCGAGACCCTGCGCAACCGCTTGAGCGACGGCGAGATCATTTCCACGGCCAACTAACATTTGACTTCGATTTCTATGCACAACCGAAAATCCATGAAGTCCCTGATCTCTCCCTATCAAATTTCCAGCGGGAAAAAATTTCTCCTCAAAAGCTGCGACCCATCCGACACGGGCGATTTTAAAGACAAGGAGCACGCGAAGGACAGGCTCGCCGCCGGCGTTGCGCGAATCGCCGAGTTGCAAGAAAAACTCTACGCGCAGGATCAATGGTCGCTCCTGCTCGTCTTTCAGGCGATGGACGCGGCGGGCAAGGACAGCGTGATCAAACACGTCATGTCGGGCACCAATCCACAGGCCTGCCAGGTGTATTCCTTTAAGCAGCCGAGCAGCGAGGATCTCGACCACGACTTCCTCTGGCGCTGCCAGAAATGTCTCCCCGAGCGCGGACGGATCGGGATTTTTAACCGTTCCTATTACGAGGAAACGCTCGTCGTCCGCGTGCATCCAGAGTTTCTCGCGAAGCAAAAACTGCCGCGCCAGCTTGTCGGCAAAGACATCTGGGAGAATCGTTTTCAGGACATCAACGACTTTGAAAGAACTCAAACTCGCAATGGAACGATCATCCGGAAGTTTTTCCTGAACGTCTCGAAGGAGGAGCAGAAGAAGCGTTTTCTGGCGCGGCTGGATGATCCGACGAAGAACTGGAAATTTTCCGCGGCCGACGTCGCCGAGCGCGGTCATTGGGACGAATACATGGCGGCCTACGAGGACATGATCCGTCACACCGCGACGGAGAGCGCGCCGTGGTTTGTCGTTCCGGCGGACAAGAAATGGTTCACCCGGCTGGTGGTGGTCGCGGCTGTGATCGATGCCCTGGAGTCGCTCGATCTGGAGTATCCGTCAGTGACCGAGGCGATGAAAAAAGACAACCTCGCCGCCCGGAAAATCCTTGCCTCGGAAAAGTAGCGGCTGCCGATCTCCGCGATTCCGTCGAAAAAGCGTTGGAGTTTGAGTGAAATCACCACATTCTCATTGCACAGGGGTTGAACCCGTGTATTTTCGCGGTCCTCTTATGCCAAAGTCAATTGCCAGACGCAAAACCAAGAAAGCAGCGGCGAAGCGTTTTAAAATCACTGGAACTGGGAAAATTCTCCGTTCCTCTGCCAATAAACGCCACTTGTTGAGTGCCAAAAGCCCAAAACAAAAACGCCAGGCCGCCAAGTCTTGTCTCGTTGATAAAACGGACATGAAACGGGTCAAAGACTGCCTGCCTTTCCACTAGACCCATGGGTCTCGTAGAGGCAGCCATCGGATTTTCCACCCAAGAGACACTCCACCGCTTTTTTAGCTGGGGTCCTCTTCACCGAATGAACGGGGTCGGGAAATCATCAACCAAACCAACAGTTCATTCGTGGAGACCGCGCCCAAGCGGATTTTAGAACATGCCAAGAGCCACTAACGCACCCGCCAGCCGCGAACGCCGCCGCCGGGTCATCGAAAAAGCCAAAGGTTTCCGCGGTCGCCGCTCGAAACTTTTCCGCTACGCCAAAGACGCCGTCATGAAGGCCCAATACTGGGCATATCGTGACCGCAAAACCAAGAAACGGAACTTCCGTTCCCTCTGGGTGCAACGCCTCAACGCTGCCGCCCGCGAGCAGGGGCTGACTTACAGCCGATTCATGGAAGGCCTCAAAGCCGCCAACATCGACTTGGACCGCAAGGTTCTCTCGGACATCGCCATCACGGACGATTCGGCGTTCAAATCCATCATTGAGCAGGTGAAAGCCGCTCTGGATAAGAAGAACTCGGCGAGACAAGCGGCCTAACTCGACTGAAAAACCCGGTCATCACCGGGCCATCTGAAACTTTGAAGCCGAGTCACTCACACTGACTCGGTTTTCGTTTCCACCTCTTTTTCACTCATGGAAGACGCCCTTAGGGAGATTCAAACCGGTGCACTCAACGACATCGCCGCCGCTGCTGATTTGGCCGCGCTGGAAACCCTGCGTGTCGCCCTCATGGGACGCTCCGGGAGCGTTTCCGTGATCGGCGAGCAGATGAAAACGGTGCCGAAAGAGCAGCGTCCGGTCTTTGGGAAATTGCTCAACGACACGCGCAACGCCATATCATTGGCACTCGAATCGAAACAGGCCGAACTCAACGCTGCCCGCGACGCGCAGGCCGTCTCCAGCATCGACGTCACGCTGCCCGCGCAGTCGCACCCGCAGCCCGGCGCATTGCATCCGGTCACGCAAATGCAGGACCGCGTCATCCAGATTTTTCGCCGGCTCGGTTTCGCCATGGCCGACGGCCCCGACATCGACGACGAGTGGCATTGCTTCGACGCGCTGAACACACCCGCCGACCACCCCGCGCGCAACGAGACCGACACCTATTATTTGCCCGATGGCCGATTGCTGCGGACACACACTTCGACCGTGCAGATTCGGACCATGGAAAATCAGCCGCCGCCTGTGCGGGTGATTTGCCCCGGAGCCGCCTATCGGCGCGACGAGGTGGATGCGACCCACCTCAACCAGTTCAACCAGATCGAAGGCCTCTACGTTGCGGAAAACGTCAGCCTCGCCGATCTCAAGGGCACGCTGGAATACTTCCTCCGCGAACTCCTCGGCGCGCAGACCGAGATTCGTTTTCGTCCGCATTTTTTCCCGTTCACCGAGCCCAGTTTCGAGGTAGACGCCAAGCTGCCCGGCACCAACAAATGGCTCGAACTCGCTGGCTGCGGCATGGTCGATCCGGCGGTTTTTGAGGCCATCAATCAACGCCGGGGCGACAACGCCTTCGACCCGGAACGCGTCTCCGGTTTCGCCTTTGGCTTCGGCATCGACCGCCTCACTATGATCCTCACCGGCACCACCGACATCCGCATGTTAGTAGAAAACGACCTGCGCTACCTCCAGCAATTCCGGTCATGAAAGTCTCACTCAACTGGCTGCGGGAATTTCTCCCGCTGACAAAAACCAACGCCGAAATTTCCGACCTCCTCACCTTCGCCGGAGTGGAAGTCGAGGGCATCGAAACAAAAGGCGTCAACATCGCGAACGTCGTCGTTGCCCAAATCCAAAGATCCGAGCAACACCCAAACGCCGACCGCCTGAGCGTCTGCAAAGTCGATGACGGCAGCGGCGTCCCTCGTCAGATCGTTTGCGGCGCAAAAAACTATCAAGTCGGCGACAAAATCCCACTCGCACTTCCCGGTGCGATCCTGCCTGGAGATTTCAAAATCAAAGTCGGCAAACTGCGCGGCATCGAAAGCGAAGGCATGATGTGCTCCGCCAAGGAACTCGGCATTTCCGAAGAATCCGCAGGCCTGCTCATCCTCTCGCCCGACGCTCCAATCGGAACTGAAATCGGGAAATTGTTTCCAGCAGACACGATCTTCGATTTGGAAATCACCCCGAATCGTGCCGACTTGCTCAGTCATCGTGGGATTGCACGCGAGTTAGGTGCGATTCTCGGGATTCCAATCGAACTTCCCTCAAAAAACGACGTCCCGTCGAATGCTCGCTTCCCAGTCAGAATCGAATCTAACTCCGCTCTCTTTTATAGCGGGCGCATGGTTAGAAACGTAACAGTCGGCCCGAGCCCAGAGTGGTTGGTTAACAAACTCCAATCCGTCGGCCTGCGCTCGATCAACAACGTCGTCGATGTCACCAACTTCGTGATGTTAGAAATGGGCCAGCCGCTCCATGCGTTTGACCTGGCCAAAGTGGATTGTGGCATTGTTGTCCGAAACGCCGCCGATGGTGAAAAATTCCTCGCCCTCGATGGCCGTGAATACACTCTAACTCCGCTGGACTTAGTCATCGCTGACGAATCAAAAGCGCTCGCCATCGCCGGAGTCATGGGTGGTCAGGACAGCGGCGTTTCCGCCTCCACAACGGATGTGCTGTTAGAAAGCGCCCTCTTTCGCTCTACTAACATCCGTCGCACTTCGCGCGTGCTCGGGCTCGCCAGCGACTCTTCGTATCGCTTCGAGCGCGGCGTCGATCCGGGCCAGCTTCTCGCCGCCTCGGCGCGTGCCTGCCAATTACTAGAAGAGATTGCCGGTGGCCAGGCTGAACCTGTACTTTCCATGGCTGGCGAATTACCGCCGCTGGAATGGACTGTTAGTCTCCGCAACGACCGCTGCCGCCAATTGTTAGGAGCACCGATTTCTGACGAGCGCATTCAGCAAATTTTGAGCGGACTTGGATTGCAATCTGGCGTTGGCAACGAATGGAAAATCCCCTCGTTTCGCGCCGATCTCACTCGCGAAGTCGATCTTATCGAGGAAGTCGCGCGCGTCCAAGGCATCCAGAGCATCCCGGGAAAATCAGGCGGATTCGCTGCTCCGATTTCCGACGTGGATCGTCTCTATGATTTCCAGATGGGTCTCAAGCGCGCTTTGGCTACTCGTGGCTTTTCCGAGGCACGCACGTTATCGCTGCGTCCGGCGAATGAAACGGCGCTCCGAACTGAGGCAGCGCTGAGAGTGCGTAATCCGCTGACGGAAGACCAGACGTGGTTTCGCGAGAGTCTCGTCGCTGGATTGCTAACCGTCGCCGAGTTCAATCAGCGCATGGGTGCGAGTTCCATCCGACTCGTTGAGACGGGTCGCGTCTTCAAAAAAACTGCGTCGAGTTCCATCGAAATCTTCACGCTGGGTTTGTTAGTTACAGGTCAGGACACGCAGAGCGACTGGCGCAAAACATCGCAGCCGCTCGATTTCTTCGCTTTGAAAGCCGATGTTAGCAGCCTGGTTGCGGCTCCGCTGGAGTTCGTCGCAGCCACCCATCCGGCAGCCGTTCTCGCCGCAGACATTTCCATCGCCGGAAAAAAAATCGGCTGGATCGGACAGCTTCAACCCGCACTCGTTCGCGACTCCGGTGTGAAGACTCCCGTTTACGTGGCGGAGATCGATCTGGCCGCATTGTTAGGAGCGTTGCCCGCGACGCGGCTATTTTCTGCGTTGCCAAAATATCCGGCAGTCACGCGCGACATTGCGATGTTAGCTCCGCTGACGCTGACGCATTCCGAAGTCGAAGCCGCATTGCTCGGGGCCAACGATCCGTTGCTTCGCGATGTCGCCATTTTCGATCTCTTCACCGACTCGACTGGAGCCAAAATTCCGGCGGATAAAAAGTCGCTCGCCTACTCGCTCACCTACCGCGCCGACGACCGCACCCTCACCCAGGACGAAGTCAATACCGCCCACGCCCGGCTGAAAAATCGGCTGGTGGAATCGTGCGGCGTCACGCTGCGGGAATAGGCACGACAAACGTCTCGCCGACATCGACGGACAGGAGGCGCTCGGGCTCGCTGGCAAAGGCGGCTCGGATGCGGTGGGCCGGTTCGTCCATCCGCTCGGAACTGAGTTTGAAGGTTTGGTGGTGGACGGGGACGAAGTGTTTCGCGCCCGCAGCCTCAGCCATGGCGTGAGCCTGCTCGGGATTGCAATGCGCCCGAATCCACGGGTCGTAAGCGCCGATGGGCATGAGGATGAGATCGATATTTTGGCCATTGGCACCGAGGTGGCGGAAGGCGTCGGTCATCGCAGTGTCGCCGGAGTAAAAGACGCGGCGGCCGGATTTCTCCAACACATAGCCGTTGTAGCCGCGATGCTCGTCGCGCAACATCCGCGCTCCCCAATGTTTCACCTCGATGCCGGTGATGGCGATGGAACCCGACTGTAACTTGAGCGTGAGGGTTTGGTTCCAATGCAACTCGTGGACGTGGTGGAAACGGCGCAGGAGATCGGACGTGTGACGGGCGGTGACGATCTGCGTGTCGCGCGGAAAGTGCCGCAAACTGGAGAGATCGAAGTGGTCGAAATGCGCGTGGCTGAGGACGATGAGATCGATCTTGGGGAGTTCGCGAATGGAGAGAGCAGGGCGCAAATAGCGTTTCGGACCGAGAACGAACGGGCTCCAGCCGGGTCCGGCTCGCATGGAAAAAACCGGGTCGGTAAGCACCCAGGAGCCGAGGAAATTCAGCAAAACGGTGGAGTGGCCGAGGCAGGCACCGGTGATTTTCTCATTCGACCACGACGCCGGCGTGGGACGATGCGGCGCGGGTGGAACGGAGCGAAAACTGTCGAGAAAAAGCTGGCGAAGAATGCGGGTGCGGGCCATGGGCGGCGCAACCTAGCACACTTACTCGGGCAAAATGAGCGCGGCCTGGCGGTCGATGCCGGCGCGGGCATAATCGCTGCCGGGGTAGAGGCTTTGCGCCTTGAGATACCACGAAAGACTGGAGCCGGGCTGGTTTTGTTTCTCGAGCTGCTCAGCGGTGCGGAGGGTTTTCACGAAGTCCGAGGCCTCGGTGGTGAGGTTGGCGCGGACTTGGTTGAGTTTATTGTCATTGGGATATTTCTGGTAAACCTGCTCGACGTTTTCCCAGGCTCCAGCGTAGTCGCCGCGCTTCTCGATTTCCTCGGCCCTCATGAGTGCGCCCTCGATGGTTTGCATGGCGTCGAGCACTTCCTGGAGCTGTTTCTGACGCTCCGGATAGAGCGCGGCGGCGGCGATGAAGCGGACGCGGTCGTCGTAAATCCGGCGATATTCCTTGCGGCCAAGGAGTTCGTCGAGGAGGTCGAGCGCCTCGAGTTGCACGTCGGCCTGTTTGAAGATGATCCCGGAAACCTCGGCGAGCGCAGGGTTGCGCGGCCAAAGCTCGGTCGCCTCCTTGAGCTCCGACTCCAGCGTCACGCGATCACCGCTCGCGGCGGCGTTTTTGGCCTTGGCGAGATGCATTCCGGCGACGGTCTTGGCGGTCTGGATGGCAGCCATCGGCTTCGAGGAATCGAAGTCGTGCGCCATCGTTTCGAGATCCTTCACAAGCTTTTCGGCCAGCGCGTAATCCTTCACATCGAGCGCGGAGACGAGCTGATAACTCGACTGGCTAAACTTCAGCGCCTGCCGTTTTTTATCGCGGGAAAGCGTGCGGAACTCCGGCATGTACTCGCCGACGATAAAGCCCTCGCCGAGACGTTTGGTGGCGCTTTCCAGCTCGTCTTTCGTCAGAAGAAATTCATACGCCTGAATGCTTTCCCGGCAGTCGCGGATCGCTTCGTTGGCCATGCTATCGAGCGTGCCCACCGTCGGCGGCATCCCGGTCGTTTTGGAGAATAGATTCTTGGCGTCTTTGCCCATTCGCATCGTCGTGTCGCCATCGCGGAAAACATTGCGATAAAACCGCGTCGCAATCAGGACATGCTGATACCGCCGCTGAAAAAACAACTGAGCGCAGAGCGATTGCATCTCGATCTTCGCCTGCAACGCCGACAATTCCTTCTTGGCCTGATTCGCCAGCACGAGCGCCTTGATCTCGGCGAGCCGCGTCACATACGGCTGCATCCGCGTATCGCGTTTCATGTCCTGATTTTTTTTGTAAACCTCCTGGGTCGCGGCATTGGCGCTGGTCGGCGGCGCATCGGTGAGGGCCATCTGGGAAGCCATGCCGGCGTTCCATTCCACGGCTTTTTGCTCCGTCAGCAGGGCATCATTGGCCTGTTGCAGACGCTGGCGCTCATTTTGCGCGCTCCAAGCTGAATAAACTGCGTCCGCTATCGAGTCGCAAAGCCGCGCGTCGGTGTCGAAGGCACTCGCTTGCGGCAGCAAACGAAACGCCTCATCCAGACTCTGCGGATTGACTTTGGACGGGGCGAGCTTGTCGAGGATGGAGGCCAGAATCGCCTGATATTTCTTGTCCGCCTCCGTGGTTTCCTCCGGGGCATTGAGATATTTCTCGAAGCGGGCGTTGAAGAGCCGGTTGTCGTTGATGTTCCACGACTTCCCATTCCATGAAAAAACCTCCGTGTGCGGATCGAAGCTGGGGATGTCGCCGTTGCCTTTCGGAGCGCTGCTCGCTCCGCCGGAAGCCGGGGCGGATTGTGCGGCAGGCGCAGGCTGGGCCGGCGGAGCCTCCAAGGGAGCCTGAGCGAAAACGACCGCCATCAGCATCCAACTCGAACCTAGAAAAACGGGGGCGACTTTCATACTTTTCGGAGTTCGTCCACGTGCAGAATGCCGTTTTCATCGACGGTCAATCGAATGGCAAAGGTCTGCCCGCGCTGGATGTTCATGCTGTTCAGCGACTGCGGCACGAGCACCGGCAGCACACTTTTATTGGCATCGTCCACATCGATGGAAAAGAGCCGCCCGGAGCGGTTGCCGCGAATGAAATTGCGGATCGTGCCCGTTACGCGATAAGTGTTGCCGCGCAGACTATTGGCATTTTCGAGATAGAGCTGCGTGTCGAGGATCGCTGTCGTGCGATACGGGTCCTGCACATTGCGGAAAAGGGTGAGACCGCCGGCGATGGCGAGCACCACCAGCAAGACGCTGGCGGCGATCCAGCCGGGATGAATTTTAGAACTGGCTCTGCGTGACATGAGGGGATGAAACCAAAGTAGCCAACGTGGCACCGGGTGGCAATCCGGTTGTTCAGACTAAAATGCGCCGCACTTCGGCCAGCGCAAGCAGCGGCCAGTTGATGCGGTAGGAATCGTAGCGCAGGTAGAAGACGCCGGGGAAACCGGTGCCGGTGGTGTCGGGTTCGTGCCAGTCGCCGGCGGGTTGCTGGGTTCGGAGGAGCCAGTGCGCGCCGCGCAGGATGCGGGAACGGTCGGGCTCGTGGGCGGCGCAGAGTCCCATTAGCGCCCAAGCGGTTTGTGAGGCGGTGCCGGTGCCTTTGCCGCGCGTGGTGGGATCGAGATAGGACGCCGCCGTTTCTCCCCAACTCCCGTCTTCGTTCTGGCAACTCTCCAGCCAGTCGCGCGCACGGACAAGCCACGGTTCGCGCATGTCGTGGCCAAAGGCGGCCAAACCGCGGAGGACTTGCCACGTGCCGTAAATGTAGTTCACGCCCCAGCGTCCATACCACGAGCCATCGGCCTCCTGCGTGCGGCGCAGATAGGCAATGGCCTTTTTGATCCGGGTTCCATCCGTATCAGGGCAATGTCCTAACACTTCCAGGACTCGTGCCGTGAGGTCGCTGCACTCGGGGTCGATGATGGAGTTGTGATCCGCAAACGGCACTTCCTCCAGCCAGCGATCGGTAACATCGCGATCAAAGGCCGCCCAGCCGCCATTGCGACATTGAAAAGCCAGTAACCAATCCATCGCGCGAGCCGTGAGCGGAGTTCCATCCCATTCTGGGAAACGGGCGAGTGCTAACAACACCATCGCGGTGTCGTCGGTGTCGGGATAGTAGATGTTAGAAAACTCAAAGGCCCAGCCTGCGGACTCAATGTTAGGAATGCGCTTCGCCCAATCGCCCGCGAATCTAACCTCGCGAGAAACTAACCAATTCACAGCGCGAGTTAGACGCGGATCATTCTCCGAAATGCCCGATTCGCGCAAGGCGATGAGATTGATCGCAGTGTCCCAAACTGGCGAGAGACACGGCTGGATGCGGAAGTTGTTAGGTTCGTCGATGAAGAGTCCGCGCATGTCGGCGTCGGCTTTGCGGGCGAGGGGATGATCGCGTTCGTAGCCGAGACATTGCAGGGCGATCATCGAGTTCAGCATCGCTGGGAAAATCGCGCCGAGTCCGTCGGAACCTTCGCCCATGCGCTCGATCATCCAGTTTTTGGCACGAGTTAGGGCGGACTCACGCCAGGGTGGCGGGGGCAGTTTTTCGGTGAGCTTGAGTGCGCGATTCCAGAAGAGAAAAAAGTTGCGCCAGGCGAGGAGCTTGCGGTCGCGCGGGAGTGAGAGATCGGTGTTTTCGTGGCCGACCGGATACAACTCGTGCAGTTGCAAGTGCGCCGGAAGATTTCTCACGGGCTTGAAATGATTGATGATGGCCAGCGGCACTAACATCGTGCGGCTCCAGGCGGAGACCTTGTGCAGGTTGAAGAAAAACCAGTCGGGAAAAAGCATGATCTCCAGCGGAATGGCTGGGAGATATTCCCACGGGAATTGTCCCAGCAAGGCGAGGTAGAGCTTGCTGTAAGTATTCATCGCCGGGATGCCGCCGAGCCGCAAAATCTGATTGCGCGCCTCGGTCATCCACAGCGCATCAGGCGAATCGCCTGCCAGCTTGAGTGCATAGTAAGCCTTGATCGTCGCGTTGATTTCCGGCGGACCGCCGTGATAGATATTCCAGCCGCCACCCTCGAGAGCGCGACTCCTAACATGGTCCGCGCACTTCGTTTGCAAGTCGAGTTCCATTCGATTCGACCAATGCAGATAGAGAATCCAGTCAGCGCAAAGCGTGGCATCGACGGCCAGTTCGTGAATCCAATAACCCTCGGGTTGCAGTCGAGTTAGAAGGTAATCTTGCGCGGCGGCAATGGCCTCATCAATCGGGAAAAGACTGGCAGGTTCGTTGTTAGCAGCCTGCCGCCCGGCGGCGTTCATGGATGCGGCAGCAGAGTCGGTTGCGAGACGGGTTTCCACGGATTCACCTCGCGCGGAATTGGATTAGGCTTCGCGCCGAAGTTGAATTTGATGTTCTTCCAGTTGTCGCCGGGTTGAGAGTCGATGCCTAAAGTGGCGGAAGGTTCGTAGCCGCAATGCATCATGCAATTCTCGCAGCGCGGATCGCGGGCCTGACCATCGACCACTCCGTATTTTTCCCACTGAACTTTGTCGAGCAATTCCTGATAGCTAGGATAGTGGCCGTCGGTCATCAGATAACATGGCGCTTTCCAGCCACGAATGTTGCGCGTGGGGATGGCCCAGGCCGAGCAGCGCAACTGGCGTTTGCCGCTGAGAAACTCGAAGTAAATGGGAGTTCCCAGCAAATTATACTCCCGCGCCCAGCGTTCGATGTTCTGGAATTTCTCGATGGTTAGCTTGCGAGTAAGAAAGAAATCCTCGGGGGCGAGTCCGAGTCGTTTCTGCATGTCCTTCTTCGCCGCGTCGTATTCATAGCCGGGGCTGATGGTGTGTCCATCGACGCCCAGCGTGGCTAGAAACGCAAACAAATCCTCGATCTCGGTCATGTTAGTTTCTTGATAGACGGTTGTGTTAGTAGCGACTTGATAACCTAACAATTTCGCCATGCGAATCGCGGCGATGCATTCCTTGAAAACACCTTCGCGTTCCACGATGATGTCGTGCGTGGCTTCCAATCCATCGAGATGGACATTCCAATAGAGCCAGCCGCTCGGGGCGATGGTGGGCGAGTTGAATTTTTTCGGTCCGAGTCGAATGGAAGTCGCCTCGTCGTCGCTGATGAGTTGCGAGGTGAGGAGTTCCGCGATGCGCTGGTTCACCCAATCGGGGCGGCGAACGAATTCAGCCGCGAGCCACTGGCGCATTTTCTTCCGCATGAAGACGCCGTTCGTGCAGATGTAAACGATCCGGTTCTGTTCGCGCAATCCTGCGACCAGCTGCTCGATCTCGGGGTAAATCAGCGGTTCGCCGCCGCAGATGGAGATCATCGGCGCGTCGCATTCCGCCGCTGCGGCGAGGCAGTCGGCCAGCGGCATGACGTCTTTCATCGACGTGGAATATTCGCGAATGCGCCCGCAGCCGGTGCAGGAAAGGTTGCAGGTGTGGAGCGGCTCGAGCTGGAGCACGGTGGCGAACTTCGGAGTTTTGCGAAGCTTGTGCCGGACAATGTGGGAAGCGAATTTAAGAGTCAGCGGCAGAGGAAATCTCATGGGTTACGATTGTGCAAACGGTATGGGGGAGGTCAGAGGTGTCAACGGCGAAAGTGGATGCGTTGCAGACAGTTACCTAGAATTTATCCCGCTGGATCATGTCGTAAAAGAGGCCGGACGCGACGCGATTTCCAGGATTCAGATTCCAGCCAGGAGCCGGTCGAACCGCTCCTTTTGCTCACCCCATTCCTCCAGCAGTGACTCGGCGGCTTCCCGTTCGCCCGACTTGTCGGCATAATCCCAGAGTCCGTTGTGGCAATGTCGGTGGTTCGTCCAGCCGGGATGATTGACAATGGGATACCAGCAGAGGCCCTCGACCGGCACACCCGCCTCGATGGCTGCGGCCACTTCGTCGCAGACATAGCGAAACCACTTCGGACGGAAGTCTCCCTCCGTCCCCGTCTCCGCCAGAAAGAGCGGTCGCTGATAACGCTGCCAGTTCTCCGCCAGCAACTCGCGCAGTGGCTTGTAAGCCGGGTGCCCCAAGCGCAATTGCGGCGGGTTTTTCTTCCCCGGCGCACTCTTGTGGACCATCCATTGATTGGCTGGATAATAATTCAACCCAATGATGTCCAGATACTCCGGCTTGCCGCCCAACTCCGGTTTCCAGCGGCCGGAAATCATGTCAAAACTCTGATACTGCGCCTGGTGATAGGCGTCGGCGCGATTCTGGGCGCGCTTGCTCTGGGGATCGCCCAGCACACGGATCAGCGGATCGGTATGAACGATGCGCGTCTCGCGGGAAACTTCCCAAGCGCCCTCGATGCTGGCAATCGTGGCACGCACCAGTTGCGCCTTCAGGTCGTCGCCCCGTCCCCGGCTGCCGGGGTTGAACATCGCTATCTGACCCCCGGCCCAGGCGAAGAACGAAATCTCGTTCACCGGCGCGATCCACGGTGCGCGCCCGGTCACCTCCAGATGCATCCGCACAAAAGCCTGGGTAAATTTCCCCATCCGCTCGACAAAGGCCGGCTTGAAGATCGCCACATCGTCCGGCCAGCCGTAGTGGCACACATCCCAGATTACTTTCAAACCCGTCTCTTCCGCCGCCTGGAGCATCGGCAGCACCGACGAGAAATCATATTGCCCCGGCTCCGGCTCGATCTTGTGCCAGCGGAGCCCGTCGCGAACGACTTGCACTCCGATCTCGCGCAGCCGCTGGTAATCCTCTCGGACAAATTTATCGTGCTTCGTCGAGGCGATCAGATCCAGCCGCCGCCCCGAGCCGAGGCGGTGGGTGGAGCATTCAAAGCCGCCCATCAGGAAGCCGGGAATGAGGTTTTGCGAGGAATTTGTGGAAGGCGGCGACATCATTTCCCTTGTCATTCGGCGCTCGCCTAACCATTGCGTGCTTACTAATCGGTGGGCACGGGATCAGGCGCAAACCTGTGGGCAGCGTAGGGACGTTAAAGAAGTTTTCAAGGAACTTCCAGCCTGCTTTTCGGAGCCAGCAACACCGCCAGATTCGCCAGCAGGATTGCCGCGCCGCCGAGCACTAGCGCGCTCGTAAAAAGCTCATTCTCCAAGTCGAGTTCCATCCATATCGCGAGAGCGCCGGGTAAAAATAGCGCAAACACCGCCGCAAACACCGGCTCCAGACAGTATATCAGCCCCGCATCCGTCGCCGACACGTGGGGCTGCCAGCGATTCATCGCCGTAAACGTCACCAGCGTGCAGCCCACCGTCAGCGCCGCCACCAGAAACCAGCTCGGCCACCCGTGGAAAGCCTGGAAGAAATCCGACGCCTGCGCCATCGTCAGCCCCGTCACACCCGACATCGCCGCCGCGATCGCGAGAAACATGATCGTCGAGAAAACCACCGGACGATTCGACTGAAACTCCGCCCGTTCCAGCCACAAAATCTGGCCCGCGAAGAAAACCGAGCAGACCAGCGTCTCGATTTCGCCCCGACCCAGATGCAAGTCGCCCCAGCGCACCCCCGAGAGGATCGCCACCCCCGCGATCACCAGCCCGAGGGCAAATATCTCCACCGCGCGCGGCCATTTCCGCAGCCGCACCGCCGTGTAGAGCGGCAAAATGGCGCAATACGACTGCGTGAGAAACGCCGAGACCGAGGCCGTGGTGCGAAAGAGCCCGTCGTTTTGAAAAATGAGCCCGCCGCTGGCAAAAAACGCCAGTCCTAGACCTTGCACCCACTCCGAGCGCGTCGGCCGCATCCCGCCGCGCAGCGCCAGGCCGAGCATCACCACCCCCGCCACCCCGAAACGCACGGCCACCGTCAGCGCGGTCAGAAACCAGGTCGAGGCCAGCGGCAGATTTGCCTGCTGGGCCACCGCTAGCGCGCGGGTGAGGGGAAAGCTCAATCCCCAGAAAAGCGTCGCCCCGATGAGGTAAAGAGAGGCGCGGCGTTGGTCAGTCATGGCGGTGGAGGAACTTGCTTTCCCGCCCCTTGCATTTCCAGCGAAATCCGATGTTGCAGTGACGCGACCGTCCCAGACTCGGAGCGACAAAGGAACGTCCAGGCGCGGAGAGCGCGGGCGGCCCGTCGGCGGACGTTATGGGCTGATGATCCTCTGATGGGAGTCCAACTCACAGACCGCATAGTCGATAGTTCCATAGCCATTCGACTTCCAATCGTATCAGGCCCGGCCCTGACCTCTTCATGGCGACGGCATTTCGTTATTCCTAGTATGCAACCAGACCCCGCTGATCCTCACAATCTCGCCAGCCCGGAACACGAGATTCTCCAGACCATCCTCATCGCCACCGAGGGCGCGCAACCGGACGCGCACGCCCGCAAAATCCGCGAACTGCTCGAGGGCCGCGATGGCGTGGATGAAGTCCGCGCCGAACCGGAAAACGCCCGCGTCGTCATCACCTTCGACTCTCGAAAAACGGACGTCGCGCTGCTTCACGAGACTATCCTCCAAGCCGGCTATCAGGCCGACGGCACCGTGGCCGACTAGCCCAATTCTCCTCAGCCATTCCGGTAACATGCCGACGACCCTTCTTTCCACACTCGACACCCTCCTCGATCACGCCCTCGGCCTGCACCAGAAAGTCGATACCCTCACCATCGGGCAGACCTGCACGCGCACGGTCGTCGTTTTCCTCTTCGCCATCGTTCTCATGCGACTGGCCAACAAACGTTTCATGGGCCACAGCACCGTCATGGACGCCATGCTGGGCATCGTCTTTGGCTCCGTCCTCAGCCGGGCGATCAATGGCGCCGCGCCCTTCGTGCAAACCCTCGCCGCATCGTGCGTCCTCGTCGCCTGCCATTGGATCGCGTCGGCCCTCGCCTGTCGTTCGCATCGCCTGGGATACTTCTGGAAAGGCCATCCCACGCTGCTAGTCCGCGAGGGCATCGCGCAAGTGGACGCCATGAGGCGATGCCAGATCACCGAGCACGACCTGCACGAGGCGCTCCGCCAGCAAGGCGAGCCGCCCGACATTGCCAAAATCGCCCTCGCCAACCTGGAGCGCAACGGGCGCATCTCCATCGTGTCCGGGCACTGACTAACAACCTTACTTAAACAATGGCCTTGCGGAGAAAGGGAATCTCATACAACAACTGAACTAGACACCTTTCATAGGAGTTAGGCGTTTTTCCATTTAGAGCGATTGCGAATCAGGTAAGCCAGAAAGCCGCCAAATAGCAAAAACTGTATTGTAATGCTAATCGCTGGATGATTGATGAGGCCGACCCTAAGAATGATTAGCGTGGTGAAGAACACCAGACTACAAACGCAATAGACTATCCCCAGATCGTATGCGTATGAGCGCCGAAAAACGATAGCGAGTCCGGTAATCCCTGCGAATACGAACAGTAAGCACGTGGCGGCAAAAAGAGTCGGATTCTGGTTGTAGGAAAATGAGTTGGTAAGAAAGCTGACGCTCATTTTTTGGGTTTCACTTGGGTTCGACCCTGCCACTCCCAGCGTGCCAATGGCAACGATACCCATGAAGATGAAGAAGTAACTGATGATTCGGATGAAAAGAGGTGCTTTGCGCATAGTTGCTGTTGGTGGATAGGATGTATGTAATCTGAGTGGCCTTGTATCTAACGAGTAAAAGCTCAGCGACGCTCTGGGAGTGGCGCCAAAGGCTGCTCCGCAGCCGACGTTGGGACTGCTGGGTATTTGTCATCGGACATTAGTCGTGAATATTCCACAAATTTCACTTCACCGACGAATGCTGCGAGGTGTCCTCAATGCCCCAAAGACTTTGGGCGAGCATTTGAGGCGGAAGCGCGTCGATATGGGACTAAGCAATGTGCAAGTCGCTGAAATCATGGGTGTGGCTTACCAAACAATCCAAAGATGGGAATGTAATCGTCGGCCAATCGCGCCCAACAATCAGAAGAAGATTATCCAGTTTTTAGGTTAAGATCCTCGCCGGTCGTCCCAAAATCCAACACCTGAGTCAGAATAGGATTTTGTTGGGCTTTTGTCAGTTGCAAACAACTCCGTAACTCCTTGAATTTCCAATATTTATCCCACTTATTCGTTCGGATGGATTTCTGTTGCGAACAGGATGTCTGCATGGTTTTCCGCATCCTTCTTTCCGAAGGGTTCAGAACTTAAGGGAAGCGATTTCCTGTTCTCCGTTATGGGTGAATCAAGTTGGACAAGCTGAGTTTCAAGCTCCCCGACTTTTCGGCTAAAGCCGATCAGCTTCTCCACATATTGCTGTCGCTCGTCGTTGAAAGTGTCCCGCTCTTTTTGAAGTTGTTCGATGAAGTAATCCTTGGCGCGATTGGAAATTTCCAAATCACGCAACTTGTATTCCAGGCTGTCCGAGTCCTCGTTTCTTTCCGCACGTCTCGTCTCGCTTTCCGCAGCTTTCGGACTCTGATATGCCTGTTTTTCTGGCTGATTCGATGGGTGCCCGTTTGCCGATGCCTTGGCTTGCTCCTCTTTGATGGCGAGGTGGATGCTCTGCTCGGTTATGAGATACCTGCGTTCATTGGTGTCAAAAAAAGCATCCAACCGGGCGATACCCTGTCGGTTATGCTGGCACCAGTTGATGATGCTGCGTTCCGTTCTTGGCACACCCGCTTGCTCAAACATCCGAGCTACTTCCCGAACACTGAGAGTGTGGTGTCCGGTTCTTTCGGCAGCTTTCCGAAGGGTTCGGAAGCGTTCGGAACAGTGCCGAAGCCTTCCGAAATGGGATCATTCATGATGATTAAATTAGCGAATAATAAAGGCTGCCTCTTTCCGAAATTCCGCAGGTGGAGCCACTGCAATGATTTTATCACAAAAGACAGAGGAAATGAACAGGTGGCACACGAGGCAGCGCTTGCCGGTATGAGGGGAGTCTGATATTCTGATGGTATGACAACCTTGAGCATCACACTGCAAGACGAGGACAAGAGCTTTATCGAAACCGTCGTAAAATCCGGGCGTTATTTGACGGAGAGCGAAGTGGTGGCTGACGCTCTGGCAGGATTCAAGGTGCAAGAGGAAATTCGCAAGCAACGCCTCGCCAGTCTCAAGGCGAAAATCCAAGTGGGAATTGATGAACTCGATCGGGGCGAAAGCGCGGTTTGGAATGTCGATGAAGTGAAAGCCAAAGGTCGGGCGTTACTGGCCAGCCAGCAGGCGGCTGCCTAAATTCCGAATGGCTCAGATTATTCGTTCTGCCCAAGCGGAAAGAGACGCGGTGGAAATATGGGCTTACATCGCCCGAGATAATCCGCCCGCCGCCGACCATCTTCTGGAAACGTTTGACGAGATCTTTACCTCGCTCTCGATGCAACCTCATTTGGGCAAAACCGTCGAAGAACTCGCGACCAATCTGCGACAGCACCGCATTTCTCACCAGAAAATGAGTGTTGCGCGGTCTTGATCTTAAACGTCAAGAACCGCATTCGAGGACATCAAATGATCTCCATCGGGTCAGCGTGCGAGACTATGGCGCAACCGCGAGAAGTATTTCGCGCCGCCGTTATCGGTGGTGCCTATGCCATCGTATTGATGCATAACCACCCCAGCGGTGATCCAGAGCCATCCGATGCAGACCGAATCATGACAAAACGCTTCGTGGAGGGCAGTAGGATTCTTTGCGTCCACCTGCACGATCACGTCATTGTGGGACGCAGGAAATTCTTCTCCTTCAAAGCAGCGGGTCTTCTCCCTTAATACTTCCCGATCAAGCTCTTAGCTTGGTCGGGTTTTTTAATATTGTGAATTAGCGAGAAAGCCAAGCTAGAGGCATCATTTTCGCACCCATTTGGAAAGCGGCAGTGTATCTCTGTTGGTGGAAGCTTCGCATCACATGTTACAGTTAGATGACAGTTGCGTTACAACGCCGTGGTGTTTTTTTCAAAACAAAGAACTTTTTATTTGCTCGATCTGTAAGTGCTTGTATCGCAATGCATTATAAGAATAGCAGGCGTTACGTGATTGTTACATTAGCGAGGTTGATTGGATGTTTTCCGTCCTTACTCTGGTGGACGAATCAGCCGAGCTGGAGTGAGTGACCGAGTGGTCAGTTAGCACAGGCGGGCTGCTTCCCCTTAATCGCTAACTAACTATGAAAAAATTTATTATCACAGCCTTGGCTGCCGCAGCCGTCTCCGGCTCCACCAGCTTCGCTGCTCTTACTTACAACTCCGATGACCTAGTCATCGCCTTCAGCACCAGCTCTACGGTGCCTCACACCGGAAACACCTATTTGGTGGATTTTGGAAACCTGAGCGACTTCATTGGCGCGGGTGCTTATGCCACTGGCACACATGTGGTGAATGCCGGACAAGGTAGCGCGTATCTCGCTGATCTAGCTGCTGCCAGCATTTCTTTAGGCACGGCCACCTTCAGCATCCAAAGCGCTAACTTCGACGATAGCAGCCTGACCTTGAGCAAAGCTCGTACTAGCAGCGGCACGCAGTCAGTTGCTTTTGGCAATGGATCCACGGGCGGCGCCAACGGCGATATGCTGCAAATGTTCCTGAGTCTAGGGACTACTGCCACGACCACGACTGCATCCAATAGCTTTTCGCAGAGCACTGGTGATGATGCGAGTTACGGGAAATTCGTTTTTGGTTCTCTGAGTCCAACCCAAGCTTACGAGCGCTACACTAATCCAGAGGGCTCACTTTCGCAGACTCTAGATCTGTATGCGGCGACCATCAACGGAACAGGGAATGCCACCTACCTTGGTAATTTCACGTTCAACACTGCCAATGGCAACCTCAGCTTCACGGCAGTCCCAGAGCCCTCCACTTACGCCCTGCTCGGACTGGGTGCCCTTGGACTTCTCTTCAAAGCCACTCGCCGCAACAAGAACGCCGCGTAACTTCAATCACTACTTAAATCCCAATCTTAAAATACTAATATGAAAAAAATTATCCTGGCTGTTGCCTCCGCAATAGCTTTCTCAATGTCAGCCCACGCGGACGTGACTGTTTACATCACCGGAGCCACCGCCTATCGCGGTCCGGCGATCTCTGCCTTCAAATCGTTCCTCGACGGCGGTTACGTCGCCATTTACGGGGCGAAAACCGGTGTGACCAGTGAATCGAATGCGGCCAATGTAGCCTTCCGCGGCACGTCCGTAGCCAACCCAGGCTTGGGTGTGGTAACCATCAAGGCCGCATGGGGCGGCTCTGTGGGTGGCGTTAAATTGATTCAATCCACCACGACCTTCAACATCGACAGTCAGCCGGGTGTTTTGGGCTGGATTCCAGACACCGCGCTGCCAGCGGGCAATGGCGTGGCCGGCAGTCCTGTGATCTTTGCGGGAACGGAAGACAGCACCAACTTTACCATCTTGGCCGCTGATAGCTCAGGTGCGAAATCCTTTGAACGGGGAGCAGGGGCCGCCAAGCCGGTGGCTGCTTTCTCCGACGCATTCCAAGCTTCCGCACTCGGTGGTGCGGCTGGTGACGCAGTCGGTCTAGGAACCGATACTGCCACAGGTAAAATCGGCGTCATTCCATTTGATTTCGTTGTTTGCAACGGCGTCACTCCGGGTTCGGTGACCAAGTATGTGACTCCTACTTTTAGTTCGGGTTCCAATCAAATCACCTACGCGTCGAAAGCAGGCGATCTCACCACTGGCAACATCGGACGGGTGATTGCCGGAGCAGGCATCCCCATTGGCACGACCATCACGGCTGACAGTGGCACTGTGTTGACGATTTCCGCCAACACCACTGCAGCCAACACCGCGACTCTCACCTCCATCAGCTCGGCAGATACGGCTGTGGCTCCCATCAGCAACATCACCGCCAACCAAGCCAACCAGTTGGCGCAGGGCGGTGGCAAGCTTTCCCTCTTCACCGGCAATGCCAGTGACGCGGGCGTCGGGGTCTATCTCTATGGACGCAATGCGGATTCAGGCACACGCATCTCCTTCCTTGGAGAGAGCGGTCGTGGCATCACGGCGCGCCCCTCGTTCCACTTGCAGCCCACTTTCACTCCTGCCGGTCCGGGCAGCGGCAAAGGTGGCGCTCCTGGCAACTTGGTGACTGGACTTAAAAAATGGCCGACTGAGAGTGTCCTGAGCGTAGTCTATACCTCGGGCCAAAGTGGCTACACAGGTGGTGGTGATCTGGCGGGAGCGTTAAGCTCTCCTGGCAGCACCTCGGCCACCATGGACGCGGCTACGTTGAGCGGATTCAATCCCGGCTGGATGATCGGCTATCTCGGACGCAACGACGCTCGCGACGCCTGCGCCAGAACATTTGGCCAAAACACAGCCAAGCGTCTCACCTTCAACGGTCAGCAAGACTGGAATGGCACAAGCTTCAACGTCGATGGCACACCAGTCAGCGGCTACAACGACACCGCAGTGCGCGAGGGCAACTACCAAGCGTGGGAATTTGAGCATTTCTTCAAGAAAGCCACGATTCCAGACGGCGGCGCCACCGACACGGTGCTGGACGCCATCGCAGCAAACATCCTGGCCCAGAGCGCACCGGGCGGCACCATCTCGTTGAGCACGATGCACGCAACCCGCTCTGTCGAAGGCGGTCCGATCAGCTACTAATACCAGTTACATAACGATGAGGGCTGGTGCGGATGAAAATGTCTGCACCAGCCTTTTCGTTTTAGAAAGACCATCGGAATGATCTACTCCAAAGCATGGGCCGCCATTGCGGGCCTCCTTACCACCCTGATTCTAATCGCCCTTATTCTATGCCGCTTCACTTCTGAAGAAAGCGACGACTCCTTGCGAGGTAAAGTCGAGTTACCACCCAATCACCTTTCCCATCAGGCGGCTGCAGCCCATTCATCCGCTGGTCAGCCCTCGAGCCAAAGCCGTTATTTCGAAGCCTCAGACGCTGATCTGCATCCATCCAAACAAGAGGATGAGCCAGAGATCCTGGCCGCGCTGCCCGTCGCCTTACAACAGGAGCAACCCTGGCGTTTTCTAAAACCGGAGCAGGTAGTGGCCGTCAAAGCCGTCCAGAAAGAATTCCAAAAAGCCATGCAAACTGCGGGCAGCCCCTCCAGCGCACTCTATCTGGAGCGCTGGTTAAAGGAACAGGAACTCGCCGATCAAAAACTCATGGCCTATCTCGGGCCCGATGATTTTAATAAGCTCCACCAGCCGGGTCAGTAGAGGGATTTTTCATCAGTTCCCTGGCAGTGGCTTCGGCCCGGCTGCGGTCGGATGAGTCTTGATATATTCCTCCGCCATCCATTTCCCTTCCTCCACCTGCTCCTTCGTCACGGCTCCGGCTTCCACCAGTCCATTGAGGCCCTTGATCGCAGTGATCTCCTCCTGCCTGGCACTGAGCGAATACCAGAGCAGAGCCTGCTGGTAATCCTTCTTTAGACCGCCCAATCCGTATTCATACATGCGAGCCAGATTCGCCTCGCCCTGTTTTTCTCCCTGTTCGGCGGCGGCGCGATACAGGCGCACGGCCTCTGCAAAGTTTTTCTCTCCCCCCAAGCCCATCTCATATTGCACCGCCAGACTATTTTGGGCGGGCGCATTTCCTGCCTCGGCAGCCTGGCTGAACCACCTCCGGGCCTGTTCCAGATCGCGAGGCTGGCCGTTTTCACCATTGAAATAAATCGTGCCGAGCTTGAATTGCGCCTGCACCTGGCCAGCCTCGGCGGCGCGGCGATACCACTGCACCGCCTTCGCGAAATCCTGCTTCACGCCGCGGCCACCGGCATAGCACCAGCCGAGATTGTATTGGGCCACGGGATCGGCGAGGTCGGCCCCTTTTTTGAACCACGAAAACCCCTCCACATCGTCCTGCAGCAGATGGCTCGGCGCGGTATAGATCGCCCCCAACTGCACACAGGCACGCGCATCCCCTTGCGCCGCCGCCTGTTTGAAATACTCGATCGCCTGGGCCTCATCTTTTGCGACTCCCTCGCCCCTTGCGTAAGCGCGACCTAGCTCGAAGGGCGTCGCAACGGGGGTATTTTTTGAATCGAGTCCCATTGCAATGGAGAGCGGAAACACGGCCAGACAAAGTATCGATCTAAACATACGCAGTTAATAAACGTCACCTGCGAGGCGGATCACGTTACATTTGGGTGACAGACCAATCACCCGGATCGGCGGCTAATTTCCAGCGAGCCCTGCTAACAATGCGACGGCCTTTTTGCGGGCTTCCGACATTTCCTGCTCGTGGGATTTGAAGGGAAGATTGGCCAGCGCTTCCTCCGAGGCGGGATCGTGGCAGCTCGCGGCGATCATCAGCCAGGAAATGGCTTCCACTCTTTGCGCCGGGTCGGGGTTGGTGGCCGGATCGAGGATTTTCCCCAGATGACTGGCCGCCGGGGAAAATCCCCGTTGCGCCGCCTGCCGATAGTACTCGATGGCGCGAGTGGTGTTCTTCTCGCAGCCGGTGCCGGTTTCCAGCATTTCACCCATCGCATTTTGGGCCTGCGGAAGCTGCTGGCTGGCGGCGGCTTCCACCCATTTCAGAGCGGCTGCTTTGTCGTTGGCAGTCGTCGCTGAATCCAGCAGCAGCATACCGAGATTGAGTTGCGCCCTGGCGCTGCCCCGGTCGGCTCCTTTTTGAAACCATTCCCGAGCGGCGGCAGTATCTTTTTCCACCACAAGTCCGCTGCCGTGGAAGAAACCCATGCCGGCAAATGCCTCGGCGTAGCCCTGGTCGGCCGCGGCTTTCATGAGGGTAAAAGCTTTCTGGCTGTCGCTCTTCAGAAGCTTGCGGGCCAGATCGTATTGGGCGGCGGTATCGGTGGGAAACGAGTTGGAAGCGTCTAACAAAGAAGCCGGATGGGCTGTGATTAACATCGGATCATCCGCGAGCAGGCTGGTAGCCTGAGCGATGTTAGCAGAACCAATCAGGAGCAGAAAAAGACGGAAACGAATCTTCATAGAATGAGGTCGGAAAGACCCTGCGGTTTTCCCGAAATTCACTAGAGCAGATCGCCCGCTACTAACACGTTACGTCTCTGTACCCATCCCGTCACAACTGCGCGACAAAACTTTATCCGCCGTAGCCCAAAACCTCGACCGATATAATGGAGGGCAACTCCTCCTGCTGGCCTTGCGTTTGCCCAGCCTTGGCCGTGTCGCTGGCGGCGCTGCTAGAGGCCGCCGTAGTGTTAGAAGCTGCCGCGAGTCCCGCGAGATTCACCGTCGGTGCGACGACATTGGGCACACCGCCACTACTACCGGTAACTTGGATATTATCCGCGTTCAGGACGGAAACGGCGGCGATGTTCAAATTACCGGTGGCACGAATGCCAGCGTCGCCCGCATCCACGGTGCCGGTGGGTGCGATGAGATCGACGTTGCCCGGCGCGACGTCGCTAACGGAGGCCAGAACACCGATGCCGCCGCCCGTGGCCAGACCCGCGAGATCGGTTTCCACGGTGGCCGTTTGTGCGTCGATCACGACGCGCGTCGGCGGCGCTGTTTTGACAGTTTTCGAGGCGTTGCCCGCAGCGATGTCACCATTGGTGGACCAGATGATTTCGTCGCCGCCGCGCAAGGTGAAGATGCGTAGCGCTCCCACTTGCACGCTCTGGTCGGTGAAGATGGAAATGCTGCCGCCAGCCTCGGTGATGATGCCCGGCGGGACTTCGTTGGGACCGGGGATGTCGTAGCCAAGGGTAAGTCCGCCGCCGGGCGCCAGGATATCAATGGAACCCCCGGCGATGGTTTTCACACTGCGCGAGGAAAGGTCGATGTCGCCCGCGAGACCCAAGGTGGGGAAGAGGCTTTGAATGGCTGCATAACCCGGTGCATAGGTGTCGAAGTCGGGGCTGGCCGGGTCGTTGTGGCTGCGGCCCGCATCGCGAAGCATGAGGTAGAAAATGTCGAGCGCGATGCCAGCCTGTTCCTCCGATGTTAGTTTCGAGAAACTGAGCGGAGTTAGATCGGAATCTGCGGTGGCAAGCTGCGGCAGATACAACGCGAGGTTTGCCGTAGTAAGCATGTTACTAACAAAGCTGGCAAAATCGAGACGGCTACCCGCCAGGTCTGACGGCCCGCCCATTCCCGCAGCTAGAAGAATGCGGGCGCCATCGAATGGCAGCGCCGGATTACGCTGATTGCCGATGGTGCTAACTCCGATGCCCAGATCGCTGGCGAGATCGGCGTTGCGCCCATTGCCGAGGATGAGATTGCGCCCGGCGAGCACTTGCAGTGAACCGGGCCCGCCGATTTGAATGTCACCCGATTGCGCGGAATTGGAATTATTGAAAGCCAGCAGAGTGGAATTGCCGACTTGCTGGGCTTCCTGCAAAAGCGGAGCGTTGGGATTGTAGGCCACAATGTCGCGCCCGGCAGAAACGACGGAGGTGTCTTGCGCCGTTAGATTCTGAATATAGAGGCCGATGTCGGTGACATCATTGGCTGCCAGGATGCGGGCTGCCTTGGGGCTGAAAATGGTGAAATCAGCGATGTTGCCTGTGCTGGCATACAGACGCAGCGGCTCGGTGTCGCCGGCGTGCAGGAGGGTGGCGTCGTGCAGCGAGAGTTTGGATTGGAGCACGGCGCGATTGCCCACGGTGGATCCCGATTCAGCAAACAAGGCATCGAGTGGCAGGAGGACTGCTCCCCTCGTTTCCTGAGGTGACGAGCCGGCGAGGACGGCTATTGCCTGGGCCGATAGCGGAGTGTATATGCCCGGCAGCCGGGAAGGGTCGGCGTCTGAGAGGTTGATCTGACTGGAGTTCCAAATGGTGTAGAAAATATTGTTTCCCTGCGGACGCAGTCCATTGATCGCTTCCCCGGCCACCATTTCCAATGTGCCTCGCGCAGATGGAGAGAGAGTGAGATTTCCCGCGATGTTGATGCTTCCCGTAAACGCGGTGGCCTTCAGAGTGCCGGGCAGAAGCGAGAGCACCGTGGAGAAAGGGAGAAGATTGGTTTCATCCAGGCGAATCCAAGGCTCCGAGTAGGCCGCCGTGGGACCTGTGGCTCCGACTTGCAGCAGCGAGACCTGACGCAGCCAGGCTAGAAGAACGGGCTGGCTGGAACCCATGAAGACATTCTCCCGCAGATCGATATTTCCGCCGAGAGATGACACTTCCACCGAGTCATCTTGGGCATAAGTGGAGAAGTAGGTGCGGTATTGATAGTTATTCGAGACTCCTCCCGGGGCGAGGAACGCATTGACGACAGGCCCAAGCAGAATGTCGCCGTTAGCAGCCACATCAAAACTTCCCTTGCCAAGGAAAAGCGTCGTCGGCAGCCAGGTGGTCTCGGGAGATTTCACTGGAACTCCGCTGACGACGGCACTGGACGGTGCGCGGGTGGAGTTGGTCGTGATGCTTCCGCCGGCATTAAGGATGCCCTGGCCGCGCTCCACATAATAGATTCCGGCATCAATGTTGCCACCGGTGTTGACCAGAAGATCGCCGCCGCCGAGTTCCACCATCGGAGCATTCGCAGCTAGGATGGCTCCAGTGGAATTTTTTCCCGCGACCCTTGCATTCGTGGCCACGACAGCATCCACATTTTCGACATTGCGGCCAGCGACTAAACTCACATTACCGCCGCCAAGGGTGCCGATACCCTCAAAGAAATTGCTAAAATCGATCCACCAAGTTGTGGAGGCGATTTCTCCAAATGGGCTCCGGCCAAATCGGCCATCGGCTTGCACGTAGCCGCGTCGATAGAGCCAGTTGGTGGGAATCTGCCGCTCGGAATCAGCCTGGCCCGTGGATGTTTGATGTCGGATGTCCCTCTGCGCGGTGATAGTTACATTGCCGCCTCCCAAGCTATACTGGGGAGCCCAAGCCGGCTCTTGGTAAGCTCCCAATTCGCCCTGAGAAACCACAAATGGAGTCGGCAGTTCGAAATCTCCCGCCGCTGCGACTTGGGTGGCGTTGGCCAACTGGGTACCAGCCGTGTAGATGGTGGCAAACGGATTCAGAAGCTGCACGTCGCGACCCACGGCGACGTCGATGTCGCCCGAGCCGGTGCGAATGACTTGATAGACATTTTGCTCCAGCAGCGCGATTAAGGTTAGGTTTTCTGGATCGTTTGGAAGTCGGGTGTAGTCCTGTCCGAGGCGGAGTGAGCCCATGTTAGGAGACAGGCTGGCGAGCGACTTTACCTGATGGAAATCCGTCGCGCTGAGATCGGAACCGGCGGACAAATGATAGGTCCACGACTGCGCGTTGGCCGGCAACTGGCTGTTGTAGGCCATGAGCGGAGCCGCGTAGAGAACGGGGATTTCCGTGGCGAGATTCACATCAAAGCCGTCGCTCAGCGCACCATTGAAGACCAGATTTCCCGCCGCACGCATCGTTAGTACTCCGGCGGCATTGCGTGGACCGAATCGGTAGGAGGACAAATCCCAGTCGTTGGAAAGAGTCAGGTCGCCCGCGGGGTTCACAATCTCCGCGCCTGCGGTGATGACTGCCGCGAAAGGGGCCGCGCCGCCGAAGATTCGCTGGGAAATGGCGGCGCTGTTGCTGGTGAACTGGCTTGCGTTATTAAAGATGTCGCCTTCGGCATTGTCGATCTGGCCTCCAGCAGGTTGATAGATGCGGAAGCCCTCGACCACGATGCTGCTCGGGGAACCCAACAGTGTGCCTAACAATGGATCGACCCCGAGATCGGTGCCCGCGACATTTTGTGGCGCGCGCAAATGAAGCGTGCCGGTGAAGTTCCCCAGTGTGGCGGCTTCGCTGACTTTCATGGCACTCACACTGCCATCGGCGTTGTAAGTGGCCTTCACACCGAGGTTCAGGATTGCGCCGTTCTGAATCTGGACAGTACCCGTGCCGGACTGCGTGTAAACGCCGTTGGTTAGCACGCCCGAGCCGGCTTCCAATGAAATGGAGCCGCCCTTGCCAGCATGGTTAAACGTGTCGCCCTCGACGGTTAGAAGTGAGCTACTTTCGAGCACGACATCCTCGGAAGCGACGAGTCGAATGGAACCGCCGATAGTGCCCGATGCATCAATTTCCCCAGAGCCGCTAACGAAGATCGAGCCGTGATCGGTGGAGAGCGAGTAGGACTGCGCCCGCACGAAGCCGCCGAGCGTCACGTCGCCATTGCGCACGCGGTAGGAGCGCGAGTTGGCGAAACCTCCCACATCGAGGCTGGCCGAGAGCAAATCCGCGTCTGGCATTTCACTAACATCGAGAGAGAACGAGCCGGAGGTCGCGCCACTTCCAGCAGTTCCCAGAAGTTTTCCAGCCAGCAAGAAATTCCCTTTCGGAGTACTCACAGACAGCGTCCCGGCATTTCCTTCAGCCGAAATGTTTAGCTCGGAACCGCTATCTACCACGATGTCGCCTGTCTGCGATGTTAGTTCGATCTCGCCGCCGGTCGTGTAACGAATCAGGTCAAAAAACCGTCGCGCTGTGCCGCTGACATCCAGTTTTCCACCGATGAAAACTCCATCTGAAGCCAATCCACCGGTGGCCGAAATGGAGAGCAATCCACTGTGAAGAATGACGTCGCTGTTCACGGTGACGCTGGAACCCTGAAGATTCAATCTCGCGCCCAGTCCCTCTGAGCTGGATTCTTTTCCGCTGCTGGAGTTGAAGGTGAGAGCCTGCGTGGAAATTAGGGAATAGCTAACTTTGTTCGCCGCCGTGATCAGCGGCGTGGTGCCGCCGATGGAAGCGCTGGTGGTGAGGCTGCCGCTGCCGGTGAAGACGAGGCGCTCGGACGCTGTTAGATTCAGCGTGTCGAATTGATCGATCCGCACTGCGCCAGAGCCGAGTTGGATCGTATTCGCATCGAGCTGCAAAGTGCCCGCGAACGTTACCGATGGCACGTTGCTAACCATGCGATTGGCGGCATTGTCCACTAGGATACTGGTGGCCTGCAAACGGGCGATTCCATCGGCAGCCTCGAAGCCACGAATCTCCGAAGTGTGCAGGGAAAGTGTGCCGTCGAGGGCAAAAGTTCCGCTGCCATAAATGTCGATGGAGCCGTAACTCAGCAGGGAAAGAGATTGGGAAGTTTCCAGGTTTTGCAGCACAGCGCCGCGCAGGACCAGTCCGGTGAGGGGCGCAGAAGTAGAGTCGAGTTGGATCGCAATCTGGCCTGCGTCGATCGTCACATGGTCGCTCTGGATTCGCGTTTGCGGATCGAGCGTCATGGAGTCTGTGGAATCGAGAATCACACTCGATCCAGAGAGTTTCGCGCGCGAGCCGACGGTGAGGCCGGGATGTGTGATTTGGTTGGAACTCAACCCCAGGCGAACGATTTGTGCGTCCGAATCACTGCTGACCCTGAGTAACACGCCATCGCCGCTGCCAGGCTGGGTGGCATCGCCGAGACGGAGAGTGTCGGCGGAACCTGCCGGTCTGCTCGATTGGATAATTCTGGCCCCGTCGGCCACCGTGAGTTGCCCACTTGCGGTGAGAATAATATCGGAGCCCCGCAGGGGCGACCCGGCGTTATCGATGGTGAGATGGCCGGTCGTCGTGGTGACGAAAACTTTCCCCGCATCGAAAGTGCGCTCGCCACCGATCAGCAAACTCTCCGCGCCAAACTGCGACAACTTTTTGGCATCGAGTACAATGCCGCCCGCATCGGTTTTGCCTCCCGAAATAAGAATGTCGGAGGAGCTGCTAATATCGATCTGACCGCCATGGAATCCGTGCGCACCGGTGGCGAGAACAGAGCCTTGCAGAGCGAGATCGTTGCTGGCTTGGAAAAGAAGATAACCCGCGTCCTGCGGCAGTCTCGGAGCGGGAGCATTGTTAGTCAGCGCCCCGTTGGTTAGGAAATCGCCCGCGAGAAAGTCCTGATACTCGGCTCGCCCGCGAACGACGCCGGACGAAGCGATTTCGAACCGCTGGAGAAGGGATTGTCCGCTGCGATAGCCGGAGACAAAACGGGAGCCCTCCGGCATGGCGAAGCTGCCAACCGGCGTTCCACTTTGGGGACTCACGAGAAAGGCTCCGGGGAGGAGCGCGTAGCGGGCCGGTAGCAGCGTGTAAGTCCCGGCAGGCAATCCGCCACCACCTTGCAGTGTGATTTTTTCACCCGCGCGCAACGTGCTCACATAACCCGGATCGCCGCCGAGATTGTCGGTGGAGGGATTGGCATTGAACGGCGCGTAGGGCGCAAAATCGGAGCCGTAACCGGGGATGATCGCGAAGACCGAGGTGCTGTCGAGAATGTCCCGGCTTCCGCCAATACCCGGCACCCAGCGATAGGAATACAAGTCGCCGCCGCCGCGAAGATCAAGGATCGAGCCGGCTTGGTCGTTGATTTGCAGACTGGACAAATGGATCGCTTTGGCTGGCAAACCGCCAGCGGTAATGTCTGTGCCCGAAGGATCGATCCAGCGACTTCCATTCGCATTTAACCCAAATGGAACCAGTGCTCCGGCCAACGAAACCGAAGTCGTGCTGCCGCGTAGAAGAGCCAGACTCTGCGTGATGTTTACCGCGTGCAACTGCAGCGATCCGTTTCCGGCCAGACCTGCACCTGAGATGAGATCCTGCGGAGTCGCACCCTGGCCATTCCATCCGAGATTGATCGTGCCTCCGGGTGCAAACAAACCGCCACCTTGCTGAATGTTAGAAGCATAGATGCTGAGGGTGCCGCCCGCAGAGAGCGGCAGCGCTGCCTGCCCAGAGCCAACGATCCTGACCGATCCAGAACCGGGCGCTAACACCACCGGGGTATTCGTGGCAATCGTGGCGCTTGCATGACCCTGAAGCGTGACTGTAGTTCCGTCGATGCTCGCGACGGTGGAACCTAACAAAGCGGAGCCAACTCCGAAGCCTGGAGGCAACTGGCTGGAGGCGAGTGTGACTCGATTCGTGCCCGTGGAACTCGCCGCCACGACGATGTTTTTATCATAGGCGGCAATCGTGAAACTGGACGCGGTGGTGGGGTAAACCTGGGCCGATTGGAGGCGAATGTCGCCCGCCACATCGAGGATGCCATTGCCTCGGATGTCGCCGTTGTTTGCGATCAGATCGAGCTTTCCGATTCCCTGCAAAGACAGGCTACCGACATCGATCAAATTGGCAGTGACAGTAAGGTGACCCGCCCCATACGTTGGGCTGAAAAAGTAGGGGCCATTCAGGGTGAAAATCGATTGAACCTGATCCTGCTGGGCGACGGTTTGAGGCGTTTGAAATGCCATTCCAAGCGAGACGTAGAGAGCCTTCAGGCGCACTTGGTCGTTGGCAAAAATCACGCCGCCGTCGCCCACATGCAGTTCATGGCCTGCGGAAATGGAGACGGGTCCCTGGAAGGACACCACACCTCCCAGAGTGACGGAGTCGAAGCCGCCGCGATCAAAACTGGAGACCGCTAGATGACCTCCACCGGAGGCGGGCCCGGCAACATTCACCACCGGCTGGCCGATGTGAGCAGACTGCGGCAGGACACGTCCGTTTTGCTGAACGGTCAGAGTCACGTCCAGCGGAGTTTGAGGGATATTGGGATCAGGGAAAATCGAAGAAGAAACGCTTAGCGATCCACCCAGCGCGCGTTCGCCGCCCGAGGCTCCTAACAAAGTCGCGTCCGAATACAGAAGCTGCCCGCCTTGCAGAACGATGGAGCCGGCATTGCTTGCCACGGTGGTCGCGATGCGCGGTCGTCCAAAGAAGGAGCCATTGAGCGGGTTGATGCCGCCCGTTTCCAGTCGAGTTTGAGTGTATTGTGGCGAGAGGTCGAGCGTGTCGCTCGTTCCAGAGACATCGAGCAGCGATCCATTTTCCGCGATGATATTTCCCGTAAGCTGAATGATTCCACCGTCGAAAACCGACCCGGTGCGATAACCCAGGCCATCCTCGTAAATGGAGGATGCTCCAGCCGCAGACAGGACGCTTTGGCGACCCAGATGCACGGTGGCCACAGCCCGGTCGGCGCCGGCCACGGTGAAGAGCGTGGAGGAATTTGTCCCGCCCGAGATGCTAATTTTGCCGCCCGGAGCGCTAATGGAACCGAGGATGTCCGCCGTCTGCGCGGAGATGCTAACTCCGCGGGAGGGAGCGGAGAAAGGATCGCTCACGATTTTTGCATTCGCTCCGAGTACGAAGTCGCCGCGAACGACCAGTCTTCCAGAAAAATCGGTGGCTCCCTGCGCGATGAAAGTGAGACCCACGCCCGATCTTTGTGCCTGCGGCAAAAGCGTCGAAGAAAGGCTGGTTTTCTCTGACGAATCGGGGAAAATGCTGGCGACGAGGCTGCGGGCTTGAGGCTGCAGGAGCGTTCCGGGCGCAATCGAAATCGCTGGCAGAAAAGCATCCACTGCGCCACCTGCCATGCCGATACCGGTGAGGCTGAAGTTTTGAAATCCGCCGGAGTTAAAGAATTCCGGCTGCAGCAGGAGAAACGCGTTTTGCGGAACCAGCGTCCCGTCGAAGTCGAGCATCCGGGTTCCTTCATTGAGGACGATGTTAGGAGCCTTGCCTCCGATTTGAATCAAAGTCGCCTGCAAACTCAGGCTGCCGCCCTGGCTGCCCGAATAGCCTCGCAAATCCGAACCCAATGTTAGCAATCCGCCCGTAAGCGCCGGTGATTTCGGGTCCTGACCGGTCTTGATTTTGATCGAGCCGGCCTTGCCGTAAGTTCGCTGTCCGGTGGTGCTGATGTTCACGCCGCCGGAAACGTCGATGATGCTGCCGGCTGCGAGGTTCGCGCTGAAGGTGTCGATCGAGACGCTGCCTCCCACGGTGTTGAGAAGTGCTAGTTGGTAGCGGTTCGAGCGGTCGTCAATGACCAGCCCGGCAGTGTCCAGGATGGCATTGGAACCCAATTGGAAATTTCCCCGCATGAAGTCCACAGACGGGTCGGGAGGAATCACGTCGGACGGCGGATAGAAGTGCGAGCGGAATGGCGTGGTGTCGTAAACGACGAAGTTCAGGCTGCCCCCCGGAGCGGAAACGCGCCCATCGATGGTGATATTTTTGGCGGTGAGCGAGATCGTGCTAGCCCCCGCACCGCGACCCGCTGCGACCGTTAGTGAGACGTCTTCTGGAACAACGATGTCGCCATCGGAGTTTTCGATGGAGATTTTTCCAAAGCCGCCGGTGGTTAGCAGCTCCGGCGAGAGAACGACCTGACTCGCACGTCGCGGATCTAACAAAAGCGGGTTGCCGAGTTCATCCATTCCATAGCGCACAGCGGGCAGAGCGCTGGATGTTTGAAAGGTGATGACGGGCGGCGTTGGCGAAAAACTGAAGTGCTGAATGTTAGCATCCTGCTGCTGAAAGGAAAGTGACAGCGAGCCAGGGGCGGGAGCTTCATTTCTCTGACGCGAACCCGCAGAGGTGGCTCCCAGCAATTTCCCATCCAACGCCATTGCCGGGGCGGTGATGCTAATACTGCCGCCGCGCGCGCCTTCGACGTAACCCGCCTCGTAGTGCGAGCCTGTGAGAGCCAGCGCGTGGCTGAAGATCTGGGCGATGCCGTATTTTTGATAAATCTGCTGAAACTGGCCGGTGTAAAATCCGTCGTAAACTCGATCCGGTGTGGCTTGGGAAATATCCAGTAGTTGACCGTTGGTTAGCAGTCGGCTGGTTTGAACCGCGCCGCCTTCATAGCTAATCGAGCCGCCGGAAACATCCACCAGTGAGCCGGTTTGCAAGACGACAGAACCGCCCGCTTTCAACTCCACCGAGCCGCCGCCGGTGGTGAGTTCGCCCACGGATCTTTGAATCAGATCGCGATAGCCGCGCGCGTCGGCCAGCGGCGTGCCGACCCAGGTGTAATCGCCCGCGCCGTCGTTGAGCGTCGCGTCCCAAGGCCCGTGAACGCGGAGATCGACGGCGAGTGTGGTGCCACGAATAGGCCCGGTGCGTTGCAGTGGTGAATCGGCCAACTGCGAGCCGCGCACATCGACGGAGAGGATGTTTTTCGTCGTGGAAACGGAGACACCCGCGCTTCCGGCGACATTGATCGTGGCGTCGCGATCAATGAAAATCTGGGGCGCAATGCCGGGTGCACTGGTGAAGATGAAATTGGCCGTCTGGTTGCCAGCGACCTCCTGATAGTCCCAGAGTCCGGCGCGCAACGAGACGATGGCGTTTGGCGCGAGAATCGACGAGTCGGGCGCGAGGTGAATGGCCGCGCCCTGCAGGTTGATTTGCGAGCGCAATGGCAGCGTCGTGCTGGCGAGAGTCTGCGTGCTGGCCAGTTCCGGGAGAATCTGCGTCACGCTGCCCGCACCGAGGGTAACGTTGCCGCTGTTTTTGAAAAGAAAAGGCGGGTTATCGGGCCGAACGATTGGATCGTAAGTCGTGTTGGTGACGGCGTTGTAACTGGCTCTGAGATCAATCCGTCCATTCAGTCCGACCGAGGTTGTGCCGCTGATGATTCCCTGCTGGCTGACGGTTTTTCCGGTCAAAATAGCCGAGGCGCTCTCGACCGAGATCAGCCCGGAATTGAGCGTCGTGCCTGCGCGATCACCGACGGCTCCGACCGAGACGTCGAGCCCACGCAAACTCGGATCGGAGGAGGCGTGCGCGCTGATTCCGATTTGCAGACCCGAAGCCAAAATGGTCTGTCCGGCAGGAGTGGAAATGCTGCCAGCGTTGGTCACATTGGCACCGACTAACATGATGCGTCCGCCATTGCCTTCCGCCGTGACAGGGCTGGAGAGTTGTGCGCCGGATTGCACAAAAATATTTCCGGATTTCGCCATTGTAGGAGTGTAAGTCACTGTGACCGCAGCTCCATCTATCTTGAGGAGTCCCGCCGAGGTGAATGTGACTGAAGCCCGAGTTAGAACCGGATCGGTGCTAACCTGATAATCTGTCCCGGCGATAAGTTTGGAACTCCGACCGTCGCTCGCCCGGAAACTGAGCATCGGAGCGGCGACCAGAGCTTTAGAACTAGTTAGCGCGACCTTTTGTTGAAAGACATAAGTAGGATCTATCGAAGATGCGGTAAAATCAGGATCGCTAGTAATAGGATTGAAGGCGGGCGTGCCACTCGCTCCACCGGCCAGAGGCAGCGCAGAGAATAGAAACTGCGCGTCGCGATTGTTAAGCAACCCCTGATTGACCAAGTTGCTGTTGATCGGCAGAGCGGACGCAATCAGGCTGCGGGTATTTACCTGGCTGCTGCCGCCGAAGAGGATGCCGTTTTGGTTGATGAGATAAACCTGGCCGACGGCGTCGAGGCTCCCGAGGATTTGAGTTGGGTTGCCGGTCGGATCGTTGATCTGGTTGAAGGCGATCCATTTGTTGGCGTCCTTGCCGCCAGCGGTTTGGTTGAAGGTGACGGCGGTTTTCTTGCCGATGTTGAAGGTTTTCCAATTCAGCAATGCCTGCGATTGCGTCTGGACGATAGTCACCCGCGTTTTGCCACCGAAAACTGTCTGCGTCGGGAGCCGGGCTCCGGTCCAGAGCGCGGGATTTTCGGCCACAGTCGGATGCGTCAGATTGATGGGAACGCCAGGGGCGACTTGCAGTGCGCCCACGCCTAGCCCGTTGGGAACATTTGGCAGCGTCTGACCGGGGAAATTTGGGTTCCGTCCAAAATTGTTAGAACCAGTGAGAGCCACTTTTCGCGCACTCGCCTGCATGGCCTGCACGGAACGAATCGCCGCTGTCGTGCGGGCCAGAGCATCGGCTGCATTGGCCTGCGCCCTGGCTGCTTGCGCCGTGGTGTTTCCAGAGGTGGCGGCCGGCGCATTGGCCTGTGCGGCAGGCGTGCCTCCGCGCAAAATATCACCCGCCCAAGACGACGGAACGGCGGCCAGCGCAAGGCTAACGGCGAGCGTTATCGAGTGGAAAGGGGAGGTGTTTTTGAGGTGACCCATCGGGCAAAAGTGCGGCCAACATCATGCCCTGCGAGAGAAGTTAACTCACGTTACGTTTGCGTCACAAAGACGTTACGGACGAATGGTTTGGTCCTTCAGCTTGTCGGAGTAATCCTGGACGAGGTTTTCAAATTTAACTCTCGTGAGTCCGACGAAGGGTTCGCGGGCGGTGAGGGCGTCGCCTAGACCGAACTTCTCGTAACGGGTAAGAACCTCGCTGCCGATCTTATACATCTCGGTGTTTTTCAGTTTTTGATCGGCAACCTGCCTGTCTAATACAATGACGCGGGCGGCCAGTTTGGCGCGCGCGGCCTCGGTGCTTTGCGCGGTGGAGGTCATTTTTTCCAAGGCTACTTTCCATTGCGCGATGGCCTCCTTTTGCGCGGTAATTTCCTTTTCCTGCGCGGCGACTTTCGACTGCAACTCCTCGATGGACTTGGTGCTGGCGTCCTTGTCGGCAATAGCTTGTTTGGTGAGCGTGGCGACTTGATCCGTCAGCGTTTGCTTCTCGGTTTCGAAGGCGGCCTTGTCGGATTGCGCAGTGGCAAGGTCGGTCTGTGCCGAGCGCAGTTGCAGCATGGTGCTTTTCAAAGTCTCGCGCAGGCGGGTGACAGCCGGATCAGCCGTTTGCTGGGCTTGCAGTGGAATGAAAGTCGTTAGGAATGTTAGGAGAAGGAAGTAGCGCATGAGAGTTAGAACTTGCTGTTAACATCGAGTTGCAGGACGTCCGTCTTTAGTGGCGGACCGGCGATTTCCTTCGCGCTCATCCAGCGCAGACCGAGGGTGACATCGGGCGAGAGGGCGATGATGCCGCCAAAGGTATAGCCTTCCAAATTCGTGCCACCGCCGCCGAAATCGGAGTCGGTAAATCCATCGACCACAGAGTCGCTTTCAACGTGGCGATAGCCGAGTTCGACCGCCCAGTCGCCGCGATTTTCCAGAGTTGGGCTGCCGAGTCGAAGATTCACGATCCAGGCAACATCGCCGCCTTCAAACTTGCCCGGACCTGACGCGGACGGACCGCGATTGTTCACCGCCTTGGCCTCGATGTCCTGCGCGTCGAAGGCCGTGTTCTTGACGTATTCGCCGCTCAGAATCACGTGAAACGGCTCGAAGTGGCTGTAGTCCAGTTTCCCCGTGAGCGCGACTTGGGTGAACTTCGAGGCGAGTCCGAAATACTGAAACTGGTTCGTCGTCCCGAAGTTGTTAGACGCGTTTGGCACAATGTTCCGAAGCGCAAAATACGTGTTTCCTTTCTGCGCAAAAGCGGGTCGAGTTGCATCGGTATCACCTTGGTCAGAAGAAGTTAACGGAGTGAAGGGACTGGAGAGTTTTCCCTCCACATTGTCGTAGTCCAGATAGGCCACAGCCATCTTCGCGGTGAAGTCTTTCGCGATCTTCCAATCGAGCCCGGCTTGCACGGCGTAGAGCCACTTGTCCTGGCTCTTAAACTTCGCCGATTGGTTCGACGAGTAGGTGAAATCGGTATTGAAAATCGGGAACGCGCCCACCGTTAGGAACGGCGTCACCGCGCCATCGCCTAACTTGTATTTTCCTTTCAAAACAAAGCCATCGAAGGCTAGATCCTTCGCCCACAAAATCGTCGTCGCGAAGAATGGATTGTCGAAGCGCCCGGCCGTCAGCGACAAGCTCAGGTTGGGAACTCCCGTAAAGTCGTAGCGCAGAAATCCGCGGTCCAGCCAGATGGCGTATTTGGAAAAATTGCCACCCTGTCCATTGTTAGCAGCCCCCAGCGTCTGGTTCTGCGAGACGGGCGAATTGTTTTCCCCCGTGCCGATGCGGATGCCAGCGGTGAAGTTGTCGCGCAGACTAATCTCGGCCCCGAAACGCACGCGCAAACGGAAGCGGCTGCGGTTTTCATCCACATTGAGCTGCGGCGAAAAAACCGTCCCGCTCACATCGAAAGGCGCGCCGGTGTTAATCGCGTTGAAGTTAGGAAACGCGCCCGTGTTGTCGTTGCCGGTGGAAAACCGATCCGACTGATAGCGAATGCGATAGTCTCCCAGCAAACGAAAGCGCGTCAGCCAGTCGGGAAACATCCGGGGCGAGGACCAGTTTTCGTCGCGCGCTTGGGCCAGCACATCGGCCTTGATCTGCTCGCGCATCTCGTCCTTCACCGACTCGGGAATGTAGGAAACGCGCATCGTGTCGTCGGGCCCCGGATAGGCTGCGGGCAGCTCCTGCTGCGGCATCGACGGATCGAGCTGGGGCGGAGTTGCATACGAATCGGTGGGCACATTTTGCACGGAGGCAATCTGCTGGACAGCCGCCTGCACGGCTTCAGTTTGCTCACGGGCTATCGCCCCATCGGCCTCGGCCTGTTTGATCAAATCAGCGGAATCTTCCTTGGTCAGGAGCCCTTTTTCGACCATGCGATTGATCAGGTTGATCGTGACATTGGTCGACGGGCTTTTTGCCGCCGATGATGCCGAGACAGCACCCGTCGTTGCATTACCCACGCCTTCAGTTGGGCTATCGGCGCTTGCCGTTGGAACGCCTACGCTACCCGTTGGATCATCGCTTCTCAACTTTGAGACATCGACGGCTGTCGTTAGGGGGGCGCTTCTCAAAGTTGAGAGGCCGCTTCTCGACTTTGAGACATCGCTGGTCTCCGTTGGGGTGTCGGAGCCCCCCGTTGGAACGTCGCGGGTCGCCGTTGGGGAAAGAGAGGTCGCCGTTGGAGCGTCAGAGGCCGACGTTAGGGCAGGAGAGGCAGACTTTGAGGGATCGGCGGCAAAAGTTGACCCCTGGCTGAGGGCCATGGCGCAGGCGGCGATGAGTAAGAGCGGGTGTGTGGACATAAGAAAGTGAGCGGAGTTAGATCGCTTTGCGGGCGGTCAGGCGGAGAACGATCGGCAGCGGCATGCCGGAGGGCGGCGGTGAGTCGAGTTGCAGTCCATTCAGGACGTTGGATTGGATGGCGGCATCGAGCGCTGCGTCGCCGGTGGAAGTCTTCATTTCCGCCCGCGTCACGCGGCCCGTGGAGTCGGGCCAGATGCGAACCTCGACACGCAAACTCGCGGTGCGGGTGGCGCGGTTTTTTTGCAACGCATCGGAAACGCGCCGCTGCACCTGCCCGGCATACCAACCATATTTGCTGCCCGAGCCGCCTTTGCCGCCGCCGCCAAAACCACCGCTGCCGCCGGGGCCGCCGAGTCCGAAATTGTCGCCGGGACCGGGGCCAGTGTTGTTAGTACCCAGCGGCTGATCGGGGGGCGTGTCGGGTTTGGGCGGAGCCTCGTCGGGTTTAACTTCCTCCTGCGGCTCCATCGGGCGCTGGTCCATTTTCTGATCCACCGGCGGCGGCGTGGCTTGTGGCGGAGGAGGCGTTGGCTTCGGCGGCGGTGGAGGGGGGGGCGGAAGCGTGACCATGGTGAAGGTCTCCAGCTTCGCGGGCGCGGCTTTCTTGTGTACGAGAACCTGCGAAAGAATCCATCCGCCGACTGCTAGTACTAGCATCGCGATAATGATCAGCGCCCGATACTTTTCCCAGAAAGTTTCGTCGTCGTCATTGGAATGGAACTCGCCTCTGGACATCGCTATTTCTTCGGTCCCTGGGTGGCGAGACCGACTTGGGAAATGCTCAGGCGACCAAGCACGTCGAGGACGTTCATCACGCCCTGGTATTGCGTGGCGCTGTCGCCGCGAACCACGACCGGCATGTCGGGGTTGCTGGCCTTCAATGCGGTGAGCTGCGTTTCCAGATCGGCCAGCGAAACCGGGGTGGCGTTGAGCTTGATCTTGCCCTCGGAATCAATCGTGATGGCCTGCATTTTTTTCTCCTTCATCGGAGGCGCCTTGCTGGCCTTGGGCAGGTTCACTTTCACGCCCTGCACGCCCGCGGTCGTCATGATGATGAAGATGAGAAGGAGGACCAGATAGAGGTCCACCATCGGAGTGACGTTGATGTCGTCGTAGGATTTGTTGTCGCCGGCCTGCATCTATTTCTCAGGGTAAAACTCCGCGATCTTGGCGAGAAACTCGTCGATGAAGATCTGCATCTCGGTGACGACATCCTTGATCTTGGAACTAACAAAGCTATAGGCAAACAACGCGGGAATGGCGACGACCAGGCCGGCCACCGTTGCTAACAAAGCGCCTGCAATACCCGGCGCGATGGAGTTCACCTCGACCTGGCCGGTCTTGGCAATGACCGCGAAGGTAATCATGACGCCGATGACGGTTCCTAACAATCCGAGGTAGGGCCCACCCGCGATGCCGATGGTTAGGAAGATGAGGCTCTTATTCAGATCCTGCACTTCACGGGTCAGCCCGCCGTCGAGCGCGGCCTTGATCGATTGCATGGAGCGCGCGGTGAGTCCCTTGAAGTCGGCCTTGCTGGCGCGCTGATGAATTTCCTCGGAGCCTACATGGTAAATGTGGTAGAGCGGCGACTGGCGCATGAGGCGCTGCGACTTCGGATTGGCCTTGCCGCCGATGCTCTGGATGTTTTCCTTGTTGCCGTGGTCGAGCGCGGTGAGGTCGCCGGCGATGTGCCCCCATTGTTTCAGGAAGACGTTGTTCGCCTTCTTGATTTTGCCGAGGTAGAGAAATTTGACGATGGTCACGCACCAGCCGATGGCGGCAAGAATCGCGCAGAGAATAATGACAATCCAGCCGTCGGGCGTGAGCGATTTCGAGATGTCGGTGATGAGCGAGAGCTGTTTGGTGAGTTCGTTTTCACTGTGCTCGTTGGCTTCGTCGGGTGCGGTGACTAACAGTTTCGCCGCTTTGTCGCTGCCGCTCTGGGAAATGGCGGCAAGCTTCAGAAAGCCGACGGGCCGCGCGACTTTGGAGATTTCGAGTTCGTCGAGTTCGCCAATGAATCCAGGAGACGCGCTGGTTTTTTCCTCACCTAATAAAGACTCCGTGGTCAAGGCCGGAAGCGCCGCGCCGAGCATGGCGTAACTTTCGCCGTCGAGAGAGAGCGTGATCTGTGAACCGCCCGCCACAATCGCGAGATGGCGCCAGATGTTAACAGCCAGCGGCTGGCCTGTGGCGACGCTGCGCTGGGTGCCGGCGGCATTGCTCACCTCGACATAGGGAACGCCGTTGTCCACGCCAATCAAGAGAGCGTTCACGCCGTCTTTGCGGCTGTAAATGACAGCGCTGGGGGCCAGTGTGGACGGCTTGATCCAAGCGGACCAAGTGAGGTTTCCGCCCTCAGTCGTATTCAACTGCGGTGCCGCCGGGATGCTAATATCCTTCGCTCCGTCGAGCCGCAATCCGCTGCCAATGATCGAACCTTCCACGGGGATTCCCGAGGTGTTGGCCGTGATGGCCGATGCCGAGGAATCGGCCGGGGCAGAGCCTTTTTCCGCGAAGTGCCAAACGAGAACGGTGTCCGCGTCGTAGGTCGCCTTGGCGTCACCAGATTTCTCTGCGGCAGCGTTTCCGTAGTAGAGCCAGATGTTAGTCGCAATGTTAGGTTTGAGCTCGGGGATCTTCACCCAGACAAAGGCCTCGTTCAGGAGCGAGTCGTATTTCTCAATGTGAAAGGCTAGCGGAGTCTTGTCGTCACCGGCCACGAATCGAATGTCACTCCCGTCTTCTTTCGCCGCCAGAAACTGGAAGTTGCCGTCGTGCAGGCGAACTAACACGGGCGCAGTTCCAATCGGTTCGCTGATAGCATTGGAACTCGTATCAACGGTGATTTTTTTGCGAAGGGTCCACTCCGGTTTCCACCAGGCATGGGATGAACTGGAAAGGGCGATGATCGCGAGAATGGTTAGCAGGAAGGTTTTCATAAAAAAGGTTAGAAGTCGGCCCACAAACGGAAGTTGAGCCGGACATCGTGCGCCTGCGTCTGGCCCTGGCTAATCAACGGCATGGCCAGGTCGATGGAGCCGTTGTAATGGTCGGCCAGTTGCATGTGCGTGCCGACGCCGATGGAGGCCAGTTCGAAGCGCGATTCCTGCGCGGGCAGCGGCTCGTGAATGGTAAGGAGCCCGCTGTCCACGAAGGCGTAAACGCGCCATTCGTTGCCGCGATCCCGCAGCCACGGGAGGACTTTGAAGAGATTCAGCGTGCGCAGTTCCAGCGTGCCAAAAAGGGCGTTGTCACCCGGCACTTCGGACTCCAGATAGCCGCGTGCGGTGCCCACTCCGCCGCCGCTGAATTGCTCCGCGCTGAGTAGTGGCTGGTCGGAAAGTTGGCCCTGGATTTTGCCGTAGATTTGGTTGCCGCCGAGGAATTCGTGGGTGTGCGAAAGGTCGCCCCGGATATAAATGAAACTCCCGTCGGATTTGAAGCGGCTGTTGGAAAATTGCTCCTCGCTGCTGCCAGTGCCTCGAACATGCATGGTGACGCCTGCATTGAACTCGGTCTGCGAATTTTTCCCCACCCGGCTCGCGGTGTAGGCGGCGCTGATCGGATAATAACTCACCGGCGACTGGATCTGGCCGGTGCCGAGGTTCACGTTTTGGTCGAAGTGTTTGTAGTCGA
Organism: Chthoniobacterales bacterium; assembly: GCA_039930045.1. Lineage (NCBI taxonomy): Bacteria > Pseudomonadati > Verrucomicrobiota > Spartobacteria > Chthoniobacterales > Chthoniobacterales bacterium. Next base: position 89,943 of record JBDSQB010000007.1, read on the forward strand.
GCCCGAGGCTGACGGAATGGTAGAAGTCCTTTCCCGGTGGCAACGTGATCATGGCCCGCGCGCCGATGATTTCGCCACGTCCGGCCACTGCCGCGCCACCTAATGTGGAGACATTGCTGTCCTGCTTGGTGCCCTGCAAAATGAAGCTGAGCCAGGGCGTTTTTTCGAGTCGAGTTAGATAGTAACCTGAGATGACTTTGGCTTCATCCGGCTCCTGCGGAACGATTTGAAAACTCAATCCGGCAGAGTGCCCGAGCTGCCAGAGATTGTTGTAACTGATCGAGCCATTCGCGCGCAGCTCGCTGGTGTTGGCGCTGTAACGGTTGTTGAGTTCCAAGCTGCCGTGGAGCGGAAACGTGTCCTTCACTTCCAGGTCAATGTCCACCGTTCCAGGCTCGATCCCGGCGCGCAAAGCGGGAGTTACGCGTCGGTCAGGAAGCTGGTTGAGTGCCACGATGTCGCGGGTAACGTCGTTGAAGTTCACCACCTTTCCCTCGGCCAGTGACGGAGCCATGCGCTTAATCTGGGCGAGGGAGAAATAGCGCGAGCCATTCACACGCAGACGCCCGACTTTTCCTTCGACAACTTTCAGGAAAACCACTCCGCCGCGTCCGGTTTGCTGCGGCACCTGCACCTCGACGGTCTGGTAGCCCTTGTCCTTGTAAGCCTTCTCCAGCGCCGCCCGCGCCTGCTCGACATCCTCCTCCGAACGCCCCGGACCCATGAACGGATAGACCGCTTTTTCCACCTCAATGCGCGGCAAGACTTGCGCCCCAGAAACACGATATTCCCGGATATACATCGGCCCAGCCCCCGGCTCCGGCGAAGTCTGCGCGGCGGACAGAACGCTTCCACTGAAGGCGAAGATCGCCATCAGGAGATGAAACATTAGTCGTTTGCGTTGTCCGTTTTTTTGCATGAAGCCCCGATAAATTTTCGAGGGTCGCCACGTTACGAACCAACCGTCAGAGCGGCAAAAGGATTACCGTTACAATTGCGTGACAGCCATTGCGGATGTCCCAACCCCATCTATATCGGGACACCAGCGACCTGATATGAATGAGAAAATAATAGTCGTCGATGACGAAACGGACCTGGCCGAACTCATAGTTTTTCACCTGACAAAAGCGAACTACCAGGTGTCCACTGTCGCCGATGGGGTGGAGGCATTGGCCACGATTCGCGCCGAGATGCCCGCGTTGGTGGTGCTGGATCTGATGCTGCCGGGCATCTCCGGGTTAGAGATTTGCCGGACCCTAAAAGGCGATTCCAACACCGCGCGCATAGCGATCATTATGCTAACAGCCAAAGCCGGGGAAACGGATCGGATCGTGGGATTCGAGCTGGGTGCGGATGATTATGTGGTTAAACCCTTCAGCCCGCGCGAACTCGTGCTGCGAGTCGATGCCGTGGTGCGCAGAAACCGGGCTGAGACAAAACCGAACCGCTTGGTCGCAGGCAAGGTCACTGTGGACCTGATGAAGCACTCGGTCGAAGTAGCAGGCAAAGTAATTGATTGCACGGCGACGGAGTTCAAGCTGATCTCGACCTTAGTCGAACGACAGGGTATAGTGCAAAGCCGCGACCGCTTACTTGCCGATGTGTGGGGTTACGAAGCGAAGATGGACAGTCGGACCGTGGATACCCACATGCGACGCTTGCGCGAAAAGCTAGGAAAATACGGCAGCTATTTGCAGACTGTTAGAGGCTTTGGTTATCGGGTGAATCTGGAGATTGATCAGTGATTCAATATACTTTCAATTTGGAGTGGTTAAGATAGAGGGCTTTAGTCAGAGCAAATGTGGTAAAGCGGCACGTTCTTCGAACGATAAACCAATTCCAGGGCCTGTCGGAAAATCATTTCTCACCGCGAAATGGAAATCGCTTTATGGCCTAAATAGAAAACTACCTCAGCTTTTTTCGAAAAGCACTCCATACGAGTCAGCATGTGGAGTGCTTGTGGAAAAAGTTAACGCCTGCACTACTAGGCCGATAATGGCACCGAGTGCTGCACCAAAAAGCACATAGATAATGTTCTCAATCACGAGTGCCGTTTTAAACGTAATCTGGTGCGTGGGATCGCTAGAAATCATAACCTGAATGAGCATTGCTGGAAATGCCACAAGTGCTGTGAGCACACCTGCATAAACATGGAGATACACGTTGGTCTCGCCACTCATTTCGTCCAACGCATATAGAACATCTGCCAAAACTGGAATCGACAGAAACAAGAATGCCGCAAAAACTGTAATGCGAAAAGTCCATGAGTGGGTTTGCAACCTCATGTCGTATTGTTCATCGCTTTCAGTAGCACGGCAACATCATTGGCCTTGTATCTGAACAAAGCGATGAAAGGAAAGCGACAGCAGAGTGGTGAAGGGACAAGGTTGGCAATGACTCTGGGGAAGCCGCAAGCGCCTGAAGGCTTTGCACGGGCGCAAGTTCGTGCGTTGACCTTGATCGTTAGATTGGCTCCCCGCCTTTTTGATCCATCCCGCAGAGTATCGAAGGCCGCACCTTTCGGTGTGAGCCTGCATCACAAGGTCGGGCGAGGTCATTTGCACAAGGTCGGGCGAGGTCATTTGCACAAGGTCGGGCGAGGTCATTTGCACAAGGTCGGGGAACCGGAGTCAGACCTAAATCCAAACCCATGAAAAAACAAGACAAGTCTCCATTGTTATTAGCTTCCATCGACGTCAGTGCCAGCGAGCTAGTCGTCGCCATCGCCAACGCCGATCCCCAGCCGCCGTCGATTAAAACCCATCCCAACACCGCTACCGGGCACCGGCAGCTCCTGCTTCAGCTCACTCGCCAGGGCGACCGCAACCGGGTCGCACTCGAAAGCACCGGCGTCTATGGTCTGGGCGTCGCCCTGCACCTGCAAAGCCATCCCCAGATCGAAGTCATGATCGTCAACCCACGCGCGATCAAAGACTTCATCCGCGCCACCATGACCCGGGCCAAGACTGACCGCGTCGACGTCCTCGGCATCCTCGACTACCTGCGCCGCATGCCCTTTGTGCCCTGGACACCACCTGCTGCCGACGTGCTCAGCCTCCAGCAGATCACCCGCCGACTCACCTAGCTCAAGGGCGAAAAGACCCGTGAGCAAAACCGCCTGCACGCCATCGCGCTAGTGCCCACGCAGAAGATCATCGCACGCGATCTGAAACTCAACATCGCCCATCTGGAACGCCGCATCGCCACCATGGAAAAAGCCGCCCTCCAGCTCGCCCAATCCAGTCCTCTTCTAGCCCGGCCACTGGAGTTGATTACCACCATCCCTGGCATCGCACACAAGAGCGGACTGCGCTTGTTAGGAGAACTGTTAGTCCTTCCCTCTGGACTGAAAGCGCCGCAATGGGTGGCGCACGCCGGACTCGATCCAAGACCTTTTGAAAGCGGCACCTCAGTCAACAAACCGCGCCGCCTCTCGAAGACCGGCAACACCCACCTCCGTGCCTCCCTCTTCCTTCCCGCGTTAGTTGCCATCCGGCGCAGTGCGCCAATCAAAGCCTGCTGCAAAGCACTGCTGGCTCACGGCAAGAAACCAAAAGTGGCCGTCATCGCCATCATGCGCAAACTGCTGCATTCCATGTGGGGCATCCTCCACCATCAACAACCCTTCAATCCCTTCCTCTTTTACCAACCAAACCCAACACTTACCCCTTGCTAATCAAGTGAGTATCTAACGAGAAAAAGATCAGCGACGCGTAGGGAACGGCGCGAGATGTGCGACAGCACAGCTCGTGACGAGCCCGGAGTGTTCGCTGCATCGCTTGGTTAGGCGTGTGGTGATGCGACATGGTCAGGAACGGAGGGCAGCTAGCAGACTGAGGAGAATAGTAGCAGCAGCGCAAAAAAGGAGAAAGAAAAAGCCGCCTCGAACGAGTCCGGTGAGAAAGGATGTCCGAGAAAAATCGCGGCCACATGACATGCAACGATAGCGAAACGGCAAAGAAGCTTGATGCAATATCGAAAGAGTCACGCCAAGAAGTGCCAAGAGCCAAAACGGATAAAAGGAATAACGACGGCCCCGGAAAAGTATCTCTCTCGATCCACAATCAGAGCAACGCATAGTCAAATGATACGGAGAGGAAAAACGCCTAACGAGTAAAAGCTCAGCGACCGCGGAGTGCGGCGCGGCACCTGCATGGCGGGCGGCAAGGCGGCGGCGGAAGCAGGTGCCGTGACGCACGGAGCGGTTCGCTGCAGCGCATGGTTAGGCGACGGTGAGAATGACATGCTAGGTGCTTGAAGGGAGATTACGGCGATGGCATCGGCCAGCAACAAGACCTCCCAAAACCCCCGCGGTAATCTTGCCGGCGTTTGAGACGACGAAAATCCACTCAAATGGTGGTTGCATAGCAATAATAAGGGCGACATCGATCAAAGAATAAATTAATCCAAAGAGGGATCCTTGAACGAGATGATCGTTGGCTAATCGGCGAGTAATCCAAAACGCTCCAATGAAGCTGAGAACGGTTCCGGCAATCGGTCCCACCCACCAGCCGAGTTTCTCGGCGTAAACCTGTGCTTGACTGGCTTCCTTAGGCCCAAAGATAGCGACCAAGCACACGAGGACTAAAATTGCGGTAACTTCCGCAGTGATTGCCGCGACAATAAGCTTTATCCAGGGAATTTTCATCAGCGTGAGATTGCCGTGTGCGAGTCGCCTAACGAGACAAAGATCAGCGACACGTAGGGAACGGCGCGAGGGCTGCGTAAGCAGAACTCGTGACGAGCCCGGAGTGTTCGCTGCATCGCTTGGTTAGGCGACATTCGATTTTGGGGAGTGATCAATGAATAGTGAGGGCATGCCGGCTAAAGCGCAAATGAATCGAGTCTTCCGCACTGAGGGCAACGGAACGTCCGGACAGGAATCTGCCGATCCGGGAGCTTGAGCCCCATCCACCAGGCGCGTTGGGGAGGCCCCGGAACCCAAGTGGGCTGCCGCCGTGATCCTCCCTGATGGAGGTCTGGAATGTAGCCGTCCTCCATCTCCGTCTCGCACCGTAAGCATTTAGGAACATTCATATAGATCGATTGTCTTAGTTCATCCGCAGAATATGCGCTCGCAGTCGCCTAACGAGTAAAAGCTCAGCGACACGGAGGGAAGTGGCACCCAAGGCTGCTTCGCAGCCGACGTGACACGCCCGGAGTGTTCGCTGCAGCGCTTGGTTAGGCATAGCGGTCATTTGTGTCGCAGTTCGTAAGTGCCAATCGCATCAGCAACACCTTTGGAGGCAGAATCGGCGATACGCCCAAACAGATCGATTGTGAGCGAGGGGTCGGTATAAGCGGTGTCTGTCACCGGCTTCTCGCGATAGGTCACGGTCCATGCGAATACGTCAAATGATACTTCGCGAACATGTCGCGTCGATAACATCGTGATGTTCGGCATGATCTGGTGCTCAAATGCAAGCATACGTCGATACGAGTAACCAGTCAGTCCTCCGAACACTACAAAAATAGCGAGGCAACTCAGTCCGATAATTCTGCCCTTTGATTTCATAGTGCGCGAGCTGGGCCTAACGAGACAAAGATCAGCGACACGTAGGAACGGCGCGAGGGCTGCGCAAGCAGAACTCGTGACGAGCTCGGAGTGTTCGCTGCATCGCTTGGTTAGGCGACGGTGGATTTTGGTGCATGAAAGGGGAGTCGTAGATGCAGTAATGACAATGCGAACGAGACCACAAATGACGCAACTGCGATAGGCAAAAAGGTAGTAACAGTCAGAAGCGAATTCCGGGAACCGAGAACGAGAAAGAGCGTGAGAAGCCCACAAGACCGGATTGCGATGGAACTCGGATGTGAACGACCAAAGCCTGAAAGCAGTCCTGCCACTAAGCCAGTGGTGAAATACGGGAGCGAAACAAAAAGATCAGCAAAGCGAGCGTATGCCGGATTATCTGCGGGTGGATCCCCGAACCAAGACATCCAACCATGGTAATACCATCGTTGGTGGAGATAATACGCAAGAGACAGACCCACGATGAAAGCCGCCATCGAACTAACAACGTCTGGAAAATAGTGGCGAGTTTTCACGCAGCGTGGCTAGTCGCCTAACGACCTCAAGATCAGCGACGCGCAGGGCTTGGCTCGGCCCGATGCCTTAGCATCGGACGTGACAAGCCCGGAGCGTTCGCTGCATCGCATGGTTAGGCATCGGTCGAATTTGGAGGATGCTTTATGACTCATGTGCGACTCGGCGAAAAGGAATATATGGAGCATGAGCTTACGCCGGAAGTTCTGGCCATAGTAACAAAGGTTGTGGCTACAAATGAAGCGGTCATGCTGCTCCTGGCTCCGTGGGCGCGAGCTGCCAACCCGCCGTCATCTCACATACAGAGCAGTTCCAAAACATCCGTCTCCGAGGAGGAAAATCGAACATGACTATCTTACACTTGGGGCAGTATGGTGCAGACTCGAAACCGGAATCAGAGCGCCGCCACAGTAATCCGTTCTGTCGAAAAAACTCATCTGGCACGGAAACCTTGAGAAGCTTTTGGCGCAATAGCTCGTTATGGCCCTTGACCGTCTCAAGCTCCTTGGTGAGTTCTGTCACGCGATTCGCCAGCGCAATGTGCTGCTCTTTCGCGAGTTCTATCCGCTCGCGTAAAATTGCCGCCGAGCCATGCTCGTTGATTAGCTTTTCGATGCTGTCAAATGGTTCCATGATTCAGGGTGCGCGTAGAATGCCTAACGACCCCAAGCTCAGCGACGGCGGAGCGTGGCGCGGCGCGTGCCCAACCGTGGAACGAACGGAGGACGCCAAAATGTAGATGGCGCTACGCTCGCAGAAAGCACGCGCCGTGACACGCGGAGCCGTTCGCTGCAGCGCATGGTTAGGCGTTGCGGGTATTTGGTTGAAAACTACCATGATGGAGGCAAAGACTTCTGTGCGTGATGGAGAAAACGCTGAGTATTGGTGTGCTTGGTCAGCAATGCGTGAGGTATCTCTGTGGCAGGCCCGAAGGTGGACATCAAGGCCGCAGATATATCAGGACGCATCTCATGCGGGGCGCGTAGCAGTGGATTGATTGTATATGTGGGCAGCGTCTTGGTTTCCTTGAGCGGCACATCGTATTCGAGGAAGTATGGAAAGGTTGCGCGGGACAAAAGCCCTGGGCGCTGCTCGTATGTCTTGGCGGCAGAAGGACACAGAAATACAAATGCGCCGTCTGCGCTCTCGAAAAAACTACCGGCCTCATCCACTGCTGGACCAAGCATGGCAAAGTCGTTCATCGCGAACAGACCCGTCGCCACGCAGCCGCGATAGAGTAAGGGACACTCCCCGTTCGCAGCGGCGGCGACGAGACTGCTGAGCATCAAGACAACATATCGAAGCAACACGTAGCGCCGAATACTCTCATAGTCCTCTTGCCAGTCAGGCTCGATGCGGCCCTGCGGAAGATGGCAGGAAATAACTAACGTGTCCGAAAACATTCGCGTATCCAAGGAAAGATTCTCCCACAAATCTCCTCCAGACATTTGGTTTTGTTGCTCCTTCAGTTCGGTGGCGAACTTCCGAACGGTTTCAAGCGTCGAAAGGATTTCGTCAGCACTGTGGCCGCGATTCCAGATGCCTTTGAATCCAAGGACATCAATGAATGCAATCACGCCCCAGTTCATTGTTCGATTAGTTGTGTGCGCGAGCAACGCCTAACGTAACAAGCTCAGCGACACGTAGGAAAGTGGCGGGAGATGTGCGACAGCACAGCTCGTGACACGCCCGGAGTGTTCGCTGCAGCGCTTGGTTAGGCGATTGCGGTGGCATCATTTGGACG